>CADBMW010000206.1 GCA_902795855.1 uncultured Lachnospiraceae bacterium | reverse complement strand
CATATGAATCTGCAATAACAGGCATTTCTCTATTAACAAGTGGAAGAAGAAGAGTCTTTCCAACGATATCTGAATATCTCTCATCCTCTGGATTTACAGCAACAGCTGTATCTCCAAGAAGTGTCTCAGGTCGGGTTGTAGCTATCTCTACAAATCTTCCCTCTTCACCTACTACCGGATAGTTGATATGCCAGAAATGTCCTTCCTGCTCCTCATGCTCAACCTCAGCATCTGATATGGATGTCTGACAAACCGGACACCAGTTTACAATCCTTGATCCCTTATATATCCAGCCCTTATCATAGAGCTTCTTAAATACTGTATTAACTGCCTGATTGTTTCCTTCATCCATGGTGAAACGCTCTCTGTCCCAGTCAGCTGAAGAACCCATTCTTTTAAGCTGGGTTACAATACGTCCACCGTACTCCTCACGCCATTCCCAGGCACGCTTAAGAAAGCCTTCACGACCCAGATCCTCTTTATTAATACCCTGTTCCTTAAGAGCATTGATGATCTTAACCTCTGTTGAAATGGCCGCATGGTCTGTTCCCGGCTGCCACAGAGCATTATAACCCTGCATTCTCTTCATACGGATAAGGATATCCTGCATTGTATTATCCAGGGCATGTCCCATATGAAGCTGACCTGTGATATTTGGAGGTGGCATCACGATGGTAAATGGTTTCTTACTTCTATCCACTTCCGCATGGAAATATCCATTATCTACCCATTTCCTATAAAGTCTCCCCTCAATCTCACCAGGGTTGTAATTCTTTTCCAGTTCCTTACTCATGTGTTTATCTCTCTTTCCTTATTATATGTTTCCTTAATTTTAAGGTCAGCTTTGCTGACCTTGGCCTTAAATATTGGCTTTCTAGCTTAACGCTGCCTGCTTCTGCTTGCTTCCTCAGCAAGCAGAACCCGCAGCTTGCTGGTCGCTTCGCTCCGCAAGGTCAGCTTTGCTGACCTTGGCCTTAGATAGCCTGTTCTCTGAAGTCGTCTTTGATCTCGCTCAGGATTATATCCATTCGCTTATCATAGTCAGTCATATCTTTGTTCATTTTATTGTATGCCGCTCTCTGAAGCATGGCGAAAATGGTCATCTCCCGGACATCGTCCTTGGACTCGCCTATCTCCTTCATGATTTCTTCCAGATATTCATCCTCAAGTCCCATGTTTCTGATTTCTGACCTCAGGGTGGAGGTATCAGATGTAAGGGCTACCACATAGAAGTATCCCTTCATGGAATCAGGATTATCATTTAGCTCGTAAGCTTTAAGAAAATATTCTTTGGCATCATCCAGATCCAGGTTATTGGCAGCTGCCACAGCTCTGTTGTGATAGATATTTCCCAGGAATACCGGGTCAGCATCCTCATTAGTTTCAGCTATTATATCATCATAAAAAGTAGCCGCCTTGATATACCTTCTGTAAGCCAGATATCCATCAGCCTTCAGCTTGGCTCTCTGGAATTTGTCCAGCTTGCGGTATTTCTGCCATGCCTCTGCATAATCCTTTATTTCTTCCAGTGTATAATAGGACCCCTCACTGAGTATCTCTATCAGAAGATCCTGTGCGTAGGTGGTCTTATTCAGCATACCTGTAAGCTTATCTGCCAGCTCATCCATTCCCAGTTCATCTCTTATCCAGTTGAACAGCTTTTCAGAAAGAGCTGATTTGCTTATCAGCATGGTATTGTTATAAATATAGAAGCAAAGCTCCTCATATGTATATATCTCAACCTTGGTATTGAGAAATGTGAAAGGAGTCTCTGCTACTTTGTTAGAGCATAATATAATCTTTGACATTATAGTTTAAACTCCTTTCTGTATATTTTGTTTGTTGTTGGGAACATCTTTCCAAAGCCCATATCGCGGATGATCACCGCTCCCTCATTAGGGCTTTCAAATTCCACCTCAAGACTCAGCTTTGTAGTCTTGTTAGGTCTTTTTGGAAGACCATTTATACGGACTATTTCCCTTTCCTCTTCATCTGTCTTTCTGCTTCGATAGACCAGAGTGATCTTTTCAGTATCATCCATAATGACATTCAGCGTTCCGTGGGTATTGTACCACTGCTTTCCACCTGAGATTATAGGAACGAAGGTATCCTTTTCATCCTCAAGGGAAATTCCTATATCGGAAAGGACATTTTCCTTTGTCTCTACAAAATAATCATCATAGAATTTTCCATACTCGCCACCCACTGCTCTGTAGCAGGCGCCCTTTGTATAAATGTTCTGTCCTACGAAAACTCTTCTTCCCTGGCACAGAACATTTGTGGATTTCTTCATCCACTTATTTGAAAAGCCTACTCCCGTCAGGAAGACTGCGGAAATATAAGCCTTCTTTCCTTCATACTCGGCTATCTTCGAAAAGTCCACATCCATCTGATAGGTATCATTTCCGTATTTTGAAAGGGACATCTGATCGGTATAGTCCTCATGAATAACCGTAATATTCTTTGGATCTTTATTCTTTGAAATGTCGATCCTGTAGTAATTCAGACCATCTGTGCTGTAGTCATATAAAGCCACGCTGTTGTTCCACAGCTCCGAAGGCTGATTAAAGATATAATAAAGACCGCTGTCCAGATGACTGGTAATCTCTATCACATCCTTCTCAACACCCATATCCTTATACAGCTCACTCAGAAGTCCGAATATCATGGAATCAAAGGACTCTATGGATATAACCAGCTTCTTTATCTCTGCCGTTTCATATCTGTACAAAAATGTATCAATATGAAGCTTTACCATCATCATAAAAAGCTCTTTATAATTATAGTCCCTGCCGGCAACCGATATAGTATTCTCACTGTCAAGATTCTCGAAAATGCCATCTATCACAGTTCCGTTTTCATTGAAGCGGGCCTCGGATGCTTCGCCTCCCACGTACCAGTGCTCTGTATCAGTGCTGTAAAAAAGAATATTTGGCATAAGATATGTTTCTTTGTTATTCAGCTGGCTGACCGATTCCGGTTCTCTTTTTATATCATTATAGTATGACAGCTGTGTGAAATCAGAACACAGATCCATACCTATATAAAACACTTCTGCCATTTCATTCCTCCGTGTTAATTAGGTCTTAACTTATAGAATCTTGAGATTCTCCTCAAAGAGATGCACTGTATTGATATAAATATCAAGGTCTTCAAGAAGCTCTCTGTCCTTACGCATCTCCTGCTTAACAAGCATGGAATTGATCTGCTCGAATCTACTGAGATTCTTATTTGAAAAGGTCTTCTTCTTCAGAACATCACTCTCATCAATCTTTGCATTTCCGTTAGGATCATCCTCAATGGAGTAAACCAGTCTTTCACCATGGAATACCACAAACTCCAGTACATATACGCCACTGACCACCTCGTCCATACGACGACGTTCTGTTTTCTGCTTGCCTCTTGTACCGGTATCAAAGCTGTACTTGACATATACCTGTCTTTCTCTGTCGCTCTTGTATACCAGATATGTCTTGAGGTAGATATCCTGAGGAAGTCTGATAAAGGATCCGAAGTTTTTGAAGAACGGAAGCATTTTTCCTGCATCCACGAACTTTTCAACATTTTCCTCTATCCATTTCCTCTGAACATCCGTGAAACGTTCAAGTCTGCTGAAGTAAAGAAGAAGTGCCATATTTGATATTTCATCATCTATGTTTCCTTTTGTTACTTCCTGGAACATGGCGTCGAAGATCGAATTCGGAACCTGCTCATCATTTACCAGATAATTATGCGCTGACAGTCTTGCAAAGGCTTTTACCACAAGGCCTCTGCTTCTTCCTCCGTAATATGTGAGGAATACGTCATATATATATTCTATAAATGTATTTGAGAACATCATCTGAGCCAGAGTATTCT
This sequence comes from uncultured Lachnospiraceae bacterium, assembly GCA_902795855.1. Lineage (GTDB taxonomy): Bacteria > Bacillota > Clostridia > Lachnospirales > Lachnospiraceae > Eubacterium_Q. The sequence continues at coordinate 2,278 of CADBMW010000206.1, read as the reverse complement.
CTGCAAGAGGTCCGATGTCTGCAACCTTATCCTTGGCAAGCTTGAACAGATCTGCCAGCTCCTCCAGACTTCCCTTGAAGTTTGGAACCAGGTAGCTGAGGATATTTGCATTTACCGTTCCTGTCTTATAAAGATTTATACAGATAGACATCAGGTCTTCATTCATGAAGCCTTCTGAATCCGTAACACCGTAATCTGCCAGTCTGTAAAGCTCGTTTACATCCAGCTCGTTAAATCCATACAGTTTAACCGCCTGGAATGCTTTATCGAACATATTCATATCGATGAGATATGTGATAATGGTTCTGGCATTTGCATGTGTCAGATATTCTATGTCCAGTCTGCTGAGGTATTTAATAAGTACATCCGTATCCAGATTCTCATGATAATACTCTATGATGTTCAGGCAGGCCTGCTGCTTGTAATCATAGGAAATCTCATCGCACTGGATAATCTCTCTCGCAGCGTTGACCTCTTTTGCGCTCTTGTAGGTGAACTGTCCCAGACTCTCATAATTGTAGAGAAGCACACGGTAATCCCGAGGACTGTATTCACGGCAGATGTGCATATATGCCTTCTCATCCACGATTCTTTCAAAATGATATGGAATGGAACCTGCATATCTGTTTCCGTTTCTGTCCTCAAAGATAATGGATGCATTTTCCGACAGAACCTCCACATAGGCCTCGCCATTTACCAGAGGAACTCTCTGCACATTCTGCAGCTCCTCATGGCTTACGATAACTGCCACTACATTTTTATTTGTACATACAACCTTACGTCTGAAAATGATATTTATAAGCTTTCCAGCGTAGACGCTGCTTACATTTTCCGGTTCAAGGAATTCATCATAGATAACCGTCAGGTCATCATTTACCTTGCCCTTAACTATCATATTCTCCATGAAATCTTCCATTGTAGGAGCATATTCATGATAGATTTTCATATGTTCAGACTTATTGAAGATAACATTTGCATAGAGATATGCCTGCTCGTCTTCAGTAAGGGTGTTTTTATAATTCAGATACATAAGAACTGATGTAGGTATCAGGTCGTATCTGGATCTGTTCATGCTTCGGATATAGCACTCATTCAGTCCTATAAACTTAAGACTTCTGAGAACCGCAGCTTTGTAGAATCTGTGATATTTATGATCCAGCATATTTGCGGAAATGAGCATGGAGCAGATACTGGAAAGAACCTCCAGGTTCTCACTTTCCTTACGTGTCAGCTTCTCTGCCACATCAGCCTTAATGGCCGCATCATATCTGGAATCAGTGGAATCATCCAGCTCCTGAATTCTGCCTTCGATATCCTTTAAAAGCTTTTCATCTTCAGCCTTTCTGGCAGCGTCTGCATTTTCAAGCTTTTCATTTTCCTCTTCATTCTCATCGAATTCCTTTGCTATCTCGCTTTCAAAGGCTCCCAGCTGGGAATCAGATTTGTTTCCGAATTCAAAAGGAATGTCGCCAAGAGAATCATCATCATAATCATTTATCATGGAAAGACGGGATTCCACATTCTTATGTGAAAGAGGGATATCATAGAAAAGATTCTCATCTATTCCTCTTTCTTCAGCCAGCCTTCTTCTTTCGATACGAAGCTCTGATTCATTCTTGTCATAGATTTCTCTCAGAACGTCAAATATTCTCTTTTCAAAGTCCTTATTCTTACCTGCCAGCTTAACAAACTCAAGAAGTACATCGTCGGAGATGAACTTGTTTCTGAGTCCCCACTTGATGGTAGTGATTTCATAATCACTAAGCTTCTTAAGCATCATAGGGTTGCTGTTCAGTATATTACAAAGCTCGAAATATATGATAGGGCTGTTTTCGCCCTCGTTATACATCTGGGTAAGCTCCCTGTAAAGAGCAGCCTTATCATCTATAAGGTTTTCATCCACAAAAAGCAGCAGCCAGAAATAGAACATCTTAGGCTGTTCCGTTCTGTAATTTCGTCTGATGATATTTGCGGTCTTTCTTGTAACCTCATCATCCTGCTCCATCATGGCCTTCAGATAATTGTAGTAGCACAGCTCCTGGCTGCCCATACTTTCCTTATCAACATCGGCCTCTATACGCAGGAATTCCTGTTCAACCTTGGACTTCTCTCCGGAAAGGATATTCATGTGGATGATACCAAGTCTGTACATATCCTCCTCAGGCTCTATCTCATTTAGCTTATTCAGGGATTTGATGTTTTTGCTGACAAATTCATCCAGATTAATTCTGTCCATACGGAAATCCAGATAAGCTCTGGTAATGTCTGATCTGCACTT
>CADBMW010000205.1 GCA_902795855.1 uncultured Lachnospiraceae bacterium | reverse complement strand
TGTGGAAGAAGTCAGCTTTTTTTGATATACTAAAAAGTTAGTGATGCGCCAGGTGATAAAAAGTCAAAAGGGCGATTAAATAGTTGAATAAACACCGATTAAATACCAATCAAACACTGATTTAAAAGCAGATTAATTGTAGGAAAAGCAAATTAAATATAGGAAAAGCAGGTAAATAAGTCATGACGGACAGCAGAATTGAAATCCTTATAAAGAAGGACAGAATCAAGTTCATAAAAGATTTCAACAGAATAATGGATCAGGGGAATTGCAGATATCTCTTTGTTGCTTCTGAGGAGGATACATTTGCGGATGAATCTGCGGTTATTTTGCGTGGCTCCGGAGATTTAGAGGGAGAGCTGGTTCCTTCTCATCAGGTGAAGGAGCTGGCTGATATCATGGATGCAAATCCTAAGGCGGCACTGGCTACCTTCAAGAGACTTTTTCAGTTTCCAAATCGTATATCCGGTGTCATGTTCAGGGTTGAGGCAATAGATGAAAGAATAGATGAAAAATATCTCTATGATTATGAGGCGGAGTTCCTTTTAAGAGTTATGAGGGATAAACCCTTTATGATAAACCAGGGCATGTCATATGTTCAGGGGGAGATTGGGGATGGCAATTTCCGGGAGCTAAACAGTATATATGACAAAAGCTGGTATATAGAAAGTACCAGGGATTTCCTTATCCCTCTTCTTAAGAGCTATGATAAGGTTCCTTATCTTGCTCAGTGCTATGCCCTTTACTTCCTGTCCTGCCGGCTGGATGCAAATCAGAATTACAACAACCGTCACGTTCTGGACGAACAGGAGACTGAATATTATAAGTCGCTTATGGGACAGGCGCTGGAAATGATAGATGATGAGATGATCATGTGCGTCTACAAATACCCTGTTTATAAGAGGGATTTCCAGTTCAGCAGAATGCTGCTTCGTATCAAATATGAATTCCTGGGCAAGCCTATGGATGAAGGCCTCGACTTGCAAGTAGTGAAAAATGTAGATGGTTTTAACACTCAACAGTTTAATGAGGTGGTGCTTGGTGAAAACGCCGACGAGGAATTGAGATTCCTTCAGAATGTCAGATATCCTGCACTGTTTCTCACATGTAATGGCATCCCGGTTTACAGTACTTCTAATCTCAGATGCAATATCCAGCTGATGGATATTAAGGACGGATATCTGGAAATAGATGGTTCTGTACCGGATATATTCGATAAGTCCAAGGTAAGATACTTTTTTGTTTCCGGTGGCTACCAATATGAACCCCAGTTTTGTGAAAGATACAGTCTGACAAAGTATTTCGGACTGTCGGCATATAAGAGATATCCTTTCCATGTGAGCATCCCCATATCAGACATTCTGAAGGGTTCGGGAGAGGATAAGCTGAAATTCTATGTTGAGTATGAGGATAGCCGCTTTGGCATATTCTTTGAGTTCAAGTCTCACACCAGCCGTCTTGCAGCCTATCCCCAGAATACATACTGGCATTCGGGAGATTTTCTGCTGACCACTGTGAAGAAAAAAACTTCGGAAAAGGGCTTTGGTATCAGTGCAATAAAGATAAGCAAATACTCCTGGCCTAAAATGGCATTTAAGGAGCTGGGTATCGGCTGGGAGCTCTTATCCTCCCTGCAGAGTCACAGACTTCATTTCTTCCTGCTCCGTGCCGCCTGGGTTGTGACCCATCCCTTCTTTGGAAGAAAGAAGATATGGCTGTTTTTCGATAAGATATATAAGGGCGGAGATTCCTCCGAATATATGTATAAATATACAGTCCAGAAGATGAAGGAGGGTGATCCCGGGGCACCGGATAAGGCCTACTATCTGCTGGATGAAACCTCTGCCGATTATAAGAGACTGGATGAGGAGGGTTATATTCCACTTAAGAGAGGAAGCTTCCTGCACAGACTGGTTTTCTTAAATGCAGATATAGTGGTGGTGTCAAATTCCACAGTCTTTGCCTTTAATGATTATTATCTGGAAAATTCACGTTATATAAGAGGAATTCCTGATTTCAAGGTAGCCTGTGTCCAGCATGGCCTTTCGGTTCAGAAGATAGCACTGGCCCAGCAGAGACTAAGGGATAATACAAAACTGTATTTCCTGGCTTCTGAGGTGGAATGGGAAAATCTGATGCATCCTGTCTATGATTATGATGGTTATGATGCACTGAGGCTTACGGGAATACCAAGATATGACGGCCTCATAAATGAAGATAAGAAGCAGATCATGATATCCCCAACCTGGAGAATGCAGTCTGCCAGACTGGTATCCAGACATGAGGGCTTTGAGAGAGATTATAATACGGAGTTTAAGGAGACTCCTTATTATAAGGTATATAACGACCTGATAAATGATGAAAGGCTTATAAATGCCGCTGAAAAATACGGCTACAGGATAGCCTTCGTTCTCCATCCTATAGTCAGTCCCCAGGCAGGAGATTTTGAAGGAAATGATTATGTGGATATAATTCCTTCTGTAGGAGATATGAGTTACGAGAAGCTGTTCAGGGAGTCCAGCCTCATGGTAACTGACTACAGTGGTATCCAGTTTGATTTTGCATATATGCGTAAGCCGCTGGTTTATTATCATGCAGAGGAGCTGGAAGCTCATTATGAAGAAGGAACATATCATTATGATACCATGGCCTTCGGTGAGATAGTCAGAAGAAAAGATGAGCTTGTAAGCCTGCTTATTGATTATATGAAGGAGGGCTGTCAGATGAAGGAGCTTTACAGAATGAGAGCTGACAGATTCTTCAAATTTAATGACAGAGAAAATTGCAAGAGAGTATACGAGGAATTAGCAAATGAGTAATTCAGATATCTGGAAAATACTGGATATAGATCCCACAGGGGATGAAAATGAAATAAAGGATGCATACCGCCGTCAGGTGGTGAAGGTAAATCCCGAGGATGATCCTGAAGGCTTCAAGAAGCTGAGAGAGGCTTATGATGCAGCTTTACAGGAGGCCATGAATCCTCAGGAGTCTTCAGAGGAGGAAAGTGACGAAGAAAAATCTGAGGCAGAGCTTCATATAGCTAAGGCTCGTGATATCTATATGGATATAAACAGCCGTATAGACGAGGAGCTGTGGAAAGAATGGCTCAGCGCCCCGGTGGTTACGGAACTGGATACCACAGATGAGGTAAGGGAGCTGTTCCTGGCCTTCTCCATGTATCATTTTGAGTATCCAAATAACATATGGAAGCTTTTCAATAATGTATTTAATTTTGTGGAGGAAAAACAAAGTCTTGCAGAGGTTTTTCCCATAGATTATCTGAACTTTCTGGAATTCAGAACCAATCAGGAGGGAGTTCTTGATTACTATACTCTGGCTAAAAGGGATGAGATAGCTGAGAAAATAGATGCCCTTGGTCTGGATATAAATGTGACAGGAGTTCCGGATAAATATAATCCGGATCAGTATGAGTCTGAATATGATCTGTATATCAAGGAATACTCTTTCCTTCCTTCCTACATTGATAAAATCTGTGGAAGCGTATATTCGGAGGAAATAGAGGAAGAGGCAGTACCTGAAGAAGAGATAAATGAGCAGATAGATACCTTTAAAAGCCTCATAGAATATAATCAGGACAGCCTCATAATAAGCCCTCTGGAGCTGGCTGCAAAGATGAGAGTATTTTTCTTTGAGGGTGATTTCGAGCTTACACTCAAGCTGGCTGAGGCGGTTCTTCAGAATAAGATATTCGAAAATGCAGGCGTATATACTTATTTTACTGCCCTGTTTTTAAAACTTAGGATAAATGATCTCCAGGGCACTGTGGATGAGGCGTTTCTGGATGAGATTAATGCTAAAAAGGAAGAAATCTTTAAAGATAATCCTCAGAGCTCCAGATGTATTCTGGTGGATGCCTATATTTGTAAATGCCGTCACCGCTATGATACTGCCAGCGAGCTTTTTATAGATGTTCTGGATATGAACAATCATGAGCCGGAAACCATTATGCTTTTGAAGGAAACCAGCCACTCGGCCATACTGGCATATCAGGAGAAGAGGGAGACAGGGGACATTACAGAAAAGGAGCTTCTGGAAATGGCATGGGCCTACTTTAGGACGGAGCAGACCCAGGAGACCTTTGATCTGCTTCAGACCTTTGAACCTACAGAGGATGTGGCCTATGGATATAACAATCTCATGGGCAGATGCTATTATAATCTGAAGCAGTATGAGGAGGCTTTGCCTTACCTTACAAGATGGATCGGGATGTTAAATGAGCTTTATGAAAGATCTGAAAGAGGCGAGGAGCTGACCAAGCGTGAAAAATCCCGTCTCACCAGAAGATCATTTTCCTATTTCATGTATGCTTCCTGCTGTGAGGAACTGAAGAGGATTGATGATACAAAGAAGTATTATCAGAAAGCCATAGATCTGATAAAAAATGAAAATGATATAAATGAGCTTTTCTATTACCAGGAATGCTATGGAAAGTTCCTTATGAGTATAGAGGACTATGTAGGAGCCATGGAAATCTGGAATGAAATGATAGACAGGGAAAGTCATTGTATCCCTGCTTATGTTCAGAGACAGAAGACTGCCTATGAAATGAGAGATGCCCAGCTGGTAATAGACGATTATTATAATATAGTCAGAGATGTGCCTCTTTATGCTGAGGCTTATGTGCTGGCTGCCAAGGTATTTGATATTTATAATCAGAAGAAGGATACCGAGTCTGTATTCAAACATGCAGATGAGGCCGGAGTCGTGAGTGACAGACTGTCTTCCCTGAAGGCCAGGATTGCTGCCAGAGAGGGTAATGAAGAGGAAGCCTTTGAAATATACAAAAGCATTGAAAAAAATATCGAAAGCAAGGAATCGGACATAATCGATGAAGCAGATATAGTAGATTATTATGGAGATATGGCATCTCTTCTGATGAATTCCAAGAATGAAAAGGGAGAGAGAATAAGACTTACTGAGGCTGAAGCTTACGTAAGAAAAGGCCGGGCCATAGATAAGGATAACAAAAGGCTTTACTGGATCATGACAGATATAGCCGAGTGGACCAATAAAGAACCTGAAAAGGTTTATCAGAGAATGCTGAAGCTTTTCCCTGAGGATGCCTATATAGATTTTGAATTTGCTGAGTATTACAGAAGATCCGGAGATATGAAGCTGGCGGAGCAGTATTATCTCAGCTGCCTCGGTAAGGACAGAGGCCACAAAAGCGCAAATAATAAGCTGATGAATCTCTATCAGGACAGATACTCCAAGCTGGAAAACAGAGCGGACTATGATGAGGCAGTCTACTATGCTACGGAGCAGCTTAAGCTGGATGATGATGACTTTTATTATGTTGAAAGAGCTCTGCTTTATCTGGATGGCTATGAGTTTCAATTAGCCCTGGAGGATGCAGAGAAGGCACTGGAGAAAAATCCTGATAATGTGTATGCCTGCAATGCAAAAGGACTGGCTCTTCTTAATATGAAAAAATATGAAGAAGCGGCACTCTCCTTTGAAGAAGGCATAAATAAAATGGAAGAGGGGGAAACTGTAAGTCCCTTCATTAATCTTGCCAAGTGTTATGAATGTCTCGGTGAATTTGAGAAGGCGGCTTACTGGGTAGAACAGTGCAGAGAGCATTTTGAGGATACATCATCCATACTTGAAAATCTGGCAAGACAGTATACAAAGGCCGGAAAGTTTGATAAGGCAAGGGAGGCGAATCTTCTTAACGAGAAGGGCTTCAGACGTAGAAAAAAAGAAACAGGAAATCCTTGGTTTGACATCAGAATGCTGAAGCTTAAATTTAAGAGAATAGAGCTGGAAATCCTTTCAGGAAATAAGGCAGAGGAAAAACGCCTTATAGAAAATGATCTGAATGAATTCCTGAGGAATGAAGGTTATTTTGCAGTAGAAACCTACATTAAACCAAAGGGGAAACAGAGAGAACTGGTGGCACTTGTATTCAGAGATCTGGCAGATTTTTACTATTATTCTGAAAGAGATTTTAAAAAGGCCATCAGTTACTATGAACAGTGTATCAGATACTGGGACAGAGAGCCGGATACAAAGAAAAAGGGTATCATAGGAACAGTTGGCTCCAGAAGAACTCTGCCAAAACCTGAGGATAAAATGCAAAAACCAGACGATCTGGATGATCTTGCCAGAATGTATATGTGCTATGCTGCAGCCTGCTTCATGAATGGAAATAAAAAGAAAAGTGAAGAGTTTTCAAAACGTAGCATAGAGTGTATAATAAAAGGATATGGTTCAATTGAGAATTACCTTGGATTTGCCCCTGTAAAGCCTGAAAGAATGAGGATAGTGGCTATTTCACTATATCTTCACGGCGAAAAGAAGAAGGCTGTGGAAATGATAGAAAACATGATGCAGACACCGAGATGCAGCTACTGCGTTCATGGAGTCTGCTATGAAAAATATCTGATGATGGCTCGCATTTATGAGATGGAGGGGGACAGAGAAAAGGCTATAGAAAATTATAAGATAGCATTTGAATACTCGCCTGATGACACTGAAGTCTTCATGGCGTTAAAGGATTTGGAGAAAAAATGATAATAGGAATCGATCTGGGAACCACAAACAGTCTGGCTGCCTATTATACAGATGAAGGTCCTCATATCATACCCAACAGACTTGGAGAAAACCTTACTCCCTCTGTTGTCAGTATAGATGAAGAGGAGAATGTATATGTAGGAAAAACCGCTGTTGAAAGAATGAGGCTCTATCCCGATACCAGTGCCAGCGTCTTCAAGAGAAACATGGGAAGTGACAAGAAATATAATCTGGGTGGTAAGCAGTTTACTGCGGAAGAGCTGTCGTCCTTTGTCCTCAGAAGTCTGAAGGAGGATGCGGAGGCGTATCTGGGCGAAGAGGTTACTGAGGCTGTAATAAGTGTTCCCGCATATTTCAACGACATGCGTCGTAAATCTACAAAGAGAGCCGGAGAGCTGGCAGGACTAAAGGTTGAGAGAATCATCAGTGAACCAACAGCAGCTGCCATAGCCCACGGCCTATATAATGATGATAAACCTGCCAAGAATCTGGTCTTCGACCTGGGAGGAGGAACTCTGGATGTTTCCATTCTTGATTATTTCCCTCCTATACTTGAGGTAAGAGCAGTGGCCGGAGATAATTTTCTGGGAGGCGAGGATTTCACGCAGGTCATAATCGATATATTCTATAAGAAGAATAAGGATATAAATGAGGATGACCTGACCTACAGAGAAAAGCAGCTGATCTATAAGGCTGCGGAGCTTTGCAAAAGAGAGCTTTCCGAAAAGGCTGAAGCAGTGATGAAGGTCAAGCTTTCTGACAATATGGTGGAAACCACCATTACTGCCGGAGAATTTGATAAAAACTGTGAATCCCTGTATGACAGAATCAGGATTCCTGTAAAAAGAGCACTTTCGGATGCCAAGCTGAAGCTCAGCGACATAGATAAGGTGGTGCTGGTAGGTGGCGGAACCAAGCTGACGGGGGTTAAAACATTTGTCAGCAGACTGTTTCATGCCTTTCCTGATACCAGCATAAATCCTGATGAGGCAGTTGCTTTGGGAGCGGCCATTCAGGGAGCTATGAAGGAAAGACGTCAGTCTATCAAAGAACTAGTGCTTACGGATGTATGTCCATTTACTCTGGGAACGGAGGTCACTGTGGACCTGGGAGACGGAGTCAGAGAAGGCGGGCATTACTGTCCTATAATTGAGAGAAATACTGTAATCCCGGCCAGCAGGACAGAAAGGTTCTATACCATAAATGATAATCAGTCCAAGCTGACCATCAATGTGCTTCAGGGAGAGAGTCGTATGGCCCGAAATAATCTGGAGCTGGGGGTTATGGAAATAGATGTTCCTAAGGGCAAGGCTGGGGAACAGTCAGTGGATGTTACTTATACCTATGATATTAATTCAATACTTGAGGTGGAGGTCAAGGTGATATCTACGGGTCAACAGTACAGACAGATAATAAAGGGGCAATATACTGATATGACGGATGAGGAGATTGATAAGAGGTTTAAAGAGCTT
>CADBMW010000204.1 GCA_902795855.1 uncultured Lachnospiraceae bacterium | reverse complement strand
TTTGTTGTCTGAAGCTGTACTCCACTATTATCTGTTCCTGGGTTTGTTACTGTTACTATAGCTTTTCCATCTGTAAATTCAACAGATCCGTTTCCGCCATTTATTCCAAGTGTCCAGTCATCTGTGCTGAAATCATTGCTTTTTAGAATTTCAACATTTTGAGGTTTTGGAGAAGGAGTTCCCTTCTTCTCAGCTGTTGGTTTGATTCTGAGGACGCTGTCGTCGCCGTCCTTCTCGATCATAATGTTTTCAGACATATCGTCTTTGCTGACATATCTCTGAAGTTCTTCATTAACCCATCCGGGTTCATGTGACTCGACATTCCACTTGTCGAGATCAAGTTGATTCCCGTCGAATTCATCATCGAATACCAATGAATAGCCCTCATCTGCATATGCAGCGGCTATCGGATCCGGGGAATTAGCATAAACATTAACGTTTGATCCAACAAATGGCATAGCCATTGAAAGACTGAGCGATAATGCCAATGCTTTTGTGATTTTCGAGTTTCTTTTGAATCCCATTAATCTTTTTTCCTTTCTTTGTTTTGAGGTTAAAAATAACCAATTGATGTCGCATATTTCCGCAAGTTTTATTAAATGCTAACAAATTGCAGCTCTGAATAATATCATTTTTATTTCACTTTTATCGTTTTGATGATATAATTAAAAAAGATATTTTTTCATAGAATAAGACCTGCTGAAAAGCTACAAAAAAGGAGGCTTTATGGATACAAACGATACAAATAAGGAGATGTTTTATAAGGATTTTATACAGCGTGAAGATGGTTTTTTGCGTGCGCCTTATAATCCGGAAATAGATTTTTACAATACTATAAAGATAGGAGATGTGGAGAAGGTCAAAGAACTATGCAAGGATACCCTGGAGGATAAACCCGGTCTGGGACGGCTTTCCAAGAATCCTCTGCAGAACCTCAAATTCCATTTTGTTATTACTACTGCTCTTGTGGCGAGATATTGTATAGAAGGGGGCATGGATCTTTCCACCGCCTACAGCATCAGCGATTACTATATCCAGAAGGCTGATTTATGCAAGCGTGTGGAGGATATATCTCTGCTCCATCCCAAGATGTGTCTGGATTATGCGAAAAGAATGCACGACCTGAGAAAGCATTCCATATGCTCCATGCAGGTTGCTCAGTGCATTGATTATATATATGATCACCTCCATGCCAGGATTACTATAACAGAACTGGCAGAACATGTTCATCTCAATGAAAGCTATCTTTCAAGACTATTTAAAAAAGAAGTGGGAATTTCAATCAGTGATTATATAAGAAAACAGAAGCTGGAAACAGCTAAGAATATGCTGATATATTCCGATTATCGCCCTGGCGAGATAGCAAATATACTTGCTTTTCCCAGCCAGAGCTATTTTACCGAAATATTTCATAGATATACAGGTCTGACGCCAAAGGAATTCAAAAGACAGAATTTTCAGCACAGCACCGTTAGTGAAGCTCTTAAGTAAAACTCAGACCTTCAGCTTGGAAACATACATTTTGACTCTGAAGGAGTCTCTTACCATTTCATAAATACTTGAAAACTTTATCTTGGAACGGTTTCCTTTGTTTCTTGAGAAGTTTACCACAACGGGCATCTCCTTTACGGTGAGGCCCATTTTCTTTGCTATGGCAAGTATTTCTATATCAAAGGAAAATCTTCCTGTTCTCATCAGGCGGATTACAGGCATGATCTTTTCTGTATTGTACAGCTTGATTCCTGTCTGGGTATCCTTCAGACCAAGGCCGAAAAGAATCTTCATGAACCAGTAATAGCCTGAGCTCATGACCTTTCTGAGGAATGGATACTCTACCTGGGAATCGGGATGCATTTTAGAACCGATGACTATGTCATAGCCACTCTGCTCCCCATCACCTTCAGCCGCTTTAAGAAAGCCCTCTAAAAGATATGGAGGAAGCTCCAGATCCGCATCCAGAAATGCCACATATTCCGATTTTGCAGCGATAAATCCTCTCTTTACAGCATAGCCCTTTCCTTTATTATCCGGATAAGTAATATATGCTACTCTGCTATCCTGAGACGCAGCTCTCTTAATCTCGCTTTCAGTTTCGTCGCTGCTGCCATCATTTACTGCAATTATCCTGAAAGAATCGCAGAATTTCTCCACCTGAGTAAGTGTTTCTATTATATTTCTGTATATTCTTGTACCCTCATTATAGCAGGGCATAACTATAGTCAGTTTTACCATGATGCTTTTCTCTCTTTTCTTTCGCGAAAAACAAATCTATCTGTCTGTATACATCGAATCGTAATAGTTCTGATAATCTCCACTGGTTACATTCTTCATCCAGTCCTCATTCTTCAGATACCATTCTATAGTAAGTCTGATACCCTCCTTGAACATAGTCTCTGGATACCAGCCGATTTCCTCTTTGATCTTATCCGGAGCTATAGCATATCTGCGGTCATGGCCCTTACGGTCTGTAACATAGGTGATAAGATCAGTTGTAACATTTGCCTTACGAGGGTCGCTGTCATCAAGCAGCTCCTGAAGAGTTTCTATTATTATATTTATAATCTCGATATTCTGCTTCTCATTATGTCCGCCGATGTTATATCTCTCGCCGATTCTTCCCTGCTCGGTAGCCATATCGATACCCTTTGCATGATCCATAACATAGAGCCAGTCACGAACATTCTTACCGTCTCCATAAACAGGAAGTGCCTTTCCGGCAAGACAGTTATTTATAATGAGCGGAATCAGCTTCTCAGGGAACTGATAAGGTCCATAGTTATTTGAACAGTTTGTAATAACTGCAGGGAAATGATATGTATCAACATACGCTTTAACTAAAAGATCCGAGCTTGCCTTACTTGATGAATATGGGCTGTGAGGATCTATAGGTGTTGTCTCATAGAAGTAAGCATTCGGATCATCAGGAAGTGAACCGTATACCTCGTCAGTTGAAACATGAAGGAATCTCTTGTCCTCCTTAAAGGAACCATCCTCATTCTCCCATGCAGCCTTTGCTGAATTCAGCATAACCGCAGTACCCAGAACATTAGTCTGAACAAAAACCTCAGGATTCTTGATAGAACGGTCAACGTGAGACTCAGCTGCAAAATGCACAACCCTGTCGATATCATTTTCCTCAAAGATTTTGGAAATGGCATCCTTGTCACAGATATCAGCTCTGATAAAAGTATAGTTATCTCTGTTCTCGATATCCTTCAGATTTTCAAGATTACCGGCATAGGTAAGCTTATCCACATTTATGATACGGATATCATCACCATACTTATCGAACATGTAATGAATGTAATTTGAACCTATAAAACCGGCACCCCCGGTCACAAGATATGTTTTCATATACCCTACTCCTTTTCTTATCCATTAATATTCACACTCACTAGAAAAAACAATTCTCAGGGAGCGCCTTCTCCGGCGCGAGTCGAGATTTAGTTTTTCCGCCTTTCTATTTCAGTTGCTATGAGTTTGTTGACTTCGGCTGGGTCGCATTTACCCTTCATTTCTTTCATGACGAAGCCTACGATGGCTCCGGCTGCTTTGCCCTTACCGTTAAGCACATCCTCTACTGCTTTCTTATTTGCCTCAAATGCTTTCTTAATGACTTCTTCAAGAGCACCTGAATCAGTCTTCATAACCAGGTTGTTGTCTGCAACATACTTATCCGGATCCATATCATCCAGGAATACTGCCTTCTCAAAGACTTCCTTAGCTACAGCATTGTTGATTTTCTTTGCTTCTACCAGTTTAACCAGCTTTGCGAGATTCACGGCAGAGAACTTCAGCTTGTCTGCATCAAGATTATGCTCCTTCATCAGCCTCATGGTCTCAACCATCAGCCAGTTGGAAACCTTCTTAGGATCCGCACCTGCTCCAACTGCACCTTCAAATATCTCACCCAGCTTCTTGCTGCCGGTGATCTGGTCTATGTCATAATCAGGAAGGCCGTACATTTCCTTATATCTGACCTTCTTCTCATCCTTGAACTCAGGCTGCTTAGCCTTGATTTCTTCAATCCACTCATCGCTGACGATGATAGGTACGAGATCCGGATCAGGGAAATATCTGTAATCCTGAGCATCCTCTTTGGAACGCATAGGATATGAAATCCCCTTCAGATCATCCCAGCGGCGGGTCTCCTGAACCACCTTCTCACCCTTCTCAAGAATTTCCTTCTGTCTGTTAACTTCATTTTCGATACATCTTCTGATAGCCTTGAAGGAATTCAGATTCTTGGATTCGGTTCTGGTTCCAAACTCTTCACTGCCCATCTCTCTGATGGAAATGTTTACGTCTGCACGCATGGAGCCTTCATTAAGCTTACAGTCTGATGCATCCAGATACTGAATGGTTTCTCTCAGCTTCTCAAGGTAAGCTATAACCTCATCTGCTGATCTCATATCAGGCTCAGATACGATCTCTATAAGAGGAACACCTGAACGGTTGAAATCTACATATGTATCATCTGTTACAGGATCATGTATCAGCTTACCTGCATCCTCTTCCATATGTATCTCGTGAATTCTGATATCCTTAGCTCCGCCCTTAGCCGAAATAGTTACATGACCATTTCTGCATATAGGATAATAAAGCTGTGATATCTGATAATTCTGCGGATTATCAGGATAGAAATAATTCTTACGATCAAACTTAGAATTACGGGTTATCTCACAATTAGTTGCAAGTCCTACGCTTATAGCCTTATTTACTACTTCCTTATTCAGAACCGGAAGAGATCCCGGCATTCCGGCACAGACAGGACATACATGTGTATTTGGTGCACCACCAAATTCAGTTGAACAGCCACAGAAAATCTTAGTCTTGGTATTCAGTTCAACATGCACCTCGAGACCTATTATTACTTCATATTCTCTACTCATAACCTAGGCCTCCTTTCCGGTATTTAATCTCTTATCACATTTGAGATTCATATTTGCAAGTCTGTATTTTTCATATGTATATGCAGCCTGGATTATCTTCTTTTCATCGAAGGTCTGTCCAAGAAGCTGAAGACCTATTGGAAGTCCATCCTTATCTTCTCCGCAAGGAAGAGATATACCCGGAAGTCCGGCAAGGTTTACGGATACTGTATAAATGTCTCCCAGATACATCTTGATAGGATCTGAAAGAGACTCGCCACACTTAAGAGCTGTAGTCGGAGCAACAGGTCCCAGTATCATGTCGTATTTCTCGAAAGCTTTGTCAAAGGCCTGCTTGATAAGTGCCTTAACCTTAAGGGCCTTAACATAGTAAGCATCATAGTAACCAGATGAAAGAACGAAAGAACCAAGCATTATTCTACGCTTAACCTCGGCACCGAAGCCCTCACTTCTTGTCTTCTTATACATGTTGTGAAGATCAGTATATTCACCGGTTCTGTATCCGTACTTAACACCATCAAATCTTTCCAGATTTGAAGATGCCTCTGCACAGGCTATAACATAGTATGCCGGAATTGCATATTCAACCATTCCGAGATCAAACTCTTCTACTATAGCCCCCTTAGACTTAAGTACCTCAGCGGCACCAAGAACAGCTGCCTTTACATCTTCATTAATTCCTTCAAGGAAATAATCTCTCGGAACACCAATCTTCATTCCTTCTACATTATCTATCAAAGCAGAAGTAAAGTCTATACAGTCTTTAGCATTTTCTTTATCAGCTGATGTTGAATCCTTTAAGTCATGTCCGGATATCACCTCCAGCATAGCTGCGCAGTCTTCTACGTTTTTACCAAGAGGTCCTATCTGATCCAGTGATGAACCATAGGCTATAAGTCCGTATCTTGATACACGTCCGTAGGTTGGCTTAATTCCTGTAACACCACAGAAAGAAGCCGGCTGTCTTATGGATCCACCTGTATCAGATCCAAGTGCAACTGCACATTCATCTGCAGCTACTGCAGCAGCAGAACCACCGGAAGAACCTCCCGGTACTCTGTCCAGATTCCATGGATTCTTTGTAGGGCCATAATAAGAAGTCTCTGTTGTACTTCCCATGGCAAACTCATCCATATTTGTATGTCCCAGTACAACCGCTCCTGCTTCCTTAAGCATTTCTACAGCTGTAGATGTATAGGTAGGATAGAAATTATCCAGAATATGTGATGAACAGGAGGTAAGCATTCCCTCTATACACATATTATCCTTAACAGCCACAGGAACTCCTGCAAATGGTCCCTTCAGTGTTCCCTCTTTGATTTTCTTATCTGCTTCCTCAGCGGCGCGAAGTGCACCCTCTGTATCAACAGTAACGTATGCATTTATATCTTTATCGACAGCTCCAATATGGTCCAGATAAGCCTTGGTAGCTTCTACTGAAGTAATCTCACCAGCGGCTATTTTCTTTCCCAGTTCAACTGCTGACAGTGATAAAATATCACTCATGTCTCTCTCCTTTTCTTATCTACAGAATATATAGTTCCAAATATAATACGATTTCCGGCAACATTAGAAGGTTTCCGGTACAATATAAGCATCATCATTTCTCTGAGGAGCATTCTTCAGCATATTCTCTCTGTCATCCCCATTTGAAACAACGTCTTCTCTCATTACATTTGAAACAGGGAATGTATGACTCATTGGTTCAACATTGCTGGTATCCAGCTCACTGAGTTTTCCAACATAGTCAAGCATTTCTGCCAGATCCTTCTTGGACTTCTCTTTCTCTTCTGCAGAAAGCTCCAGTTTACCAAGAATTCCCACATACTCTATAACTTCATCTGTTATCGTAACGGCGCCTGTTTCACCTGATTTTGATTCTTCATCATCCTCTGATGAAGAAGTACGCTCGATACCATAGGTCTTTGCGATGTCATCAGGAGTAAGGTGAACCTCTCTGAGCTGCTGCTCCGTAACATCTCCCGGAGCTCCGCACATAAGATCCTGTCCATTACCATTCATTGGAAATGCTATAACCTCTCTGATATTATCCTCATTTCTGAGAAGCATTATCATACGGTCAACACCCGGTGCCATACCTGCGTGAGGCGGTGCGCCGAACTGGAATGCAGTATAAAGAGCACCAAACTTCTTCTCCAGTACATCCTTGGAATAACCGGCTATCTCAAATGCTTTCTCCATTATCTGCATATCATGATTTCTGACAGCTCCTGAAGAAAGCTCAACACCGTTACATACGATATCATACTGATAAGCCAGAATATCCAGCGGATCCTTATTGTTAAGAGCTTCAAGTCCTCCCTGAGGCATGGAGAACGGATTGTGTGTAAATCCTATCTTCTCTGTCTCCGGATCCAGCTCATACATTGGGAAATCATTTATATAACAGAATCTGTAAGCATTCTTCTCTATAAGATCAAGTCTTTCTCCCAGCTCGGTTCTGATCTGACCTGCATAGAGACTTGCCTGCATTTCCTTATCAGCTATGAAGAATATGGTATCTCCCACAGCAAGATCTGACTTTTCCTTCAGTTCCTCTTTCATATCTTCAGGAATGAATTTATCGATAGGTCCCTTATAGCTTCCATCATCCAGAACTTCGAGATAACCAAGACCGCCCATACCGATTCCCTGAGCATACTTCAGAAGCTTCTCATGCTGACCCTTTGTAAGTCTCTCATGAATTACGATAGCTCTTACTGTCTGACCATGGAATGGTTTAAATGTACATCTCTGGAAGAACTCAGTAAGATCAATTATTATAAGCGGATTTCTGAGATCAGGTTTGTCAGATCCATACTTAAGCATAGCTTCCCTGAAGCTTATAACAGGGTATGGTGCCTGAGTTACTGTATAGCCTTCCGGAGCGAATTTGCTGAATACATCTGTGAGAACTTCTTCACCAACACGGAATACATCCTCCTGTGTAGCAAAGCTCATCTCAAAGTCCAGCTGATAGAACTCACCCGGAGATCTGTCTGCTCTTGCGTCCTCATCTCTGAAGCATGGTGCTATCTGGAAATACTTATCAAATCCCGACACCATAAGAAGCTGCTTATACTGCTGAGGTGCCTGTGGAAGGGCATAGAATTTACCCTTAAATCTTCTGGAAGGAACGATATAATCTCTGGCTCCCTCAGGAGATGATGCACACAGGATAGGTGTCTGTATCTCAACGAAGCCCATATCTTCCATCTTATGTCTGATATGACTTATTACCTTCGAACGGAAGAGAATATTATCCTTTACCTTTTCATTTCTGAGATCCAGATATCTGTACTTAAGACGGACATCCTCCCTTACCTCCTTTGAGGTCATTATTTCAAAAGGCACCTGAGAATAAACTCGTCCCAGAATATCTATGCTGTGAGCTTCAATCTCAATTGTTCCCGTAGGAATCTTAGGATTGTAGGTCTCTTCATCACGATGCTCTACAAGTCCTTCCACCGATATAGCCTGCTCCTTTACTATTCCGTCAAGAAGCTCAGTGTTACGGAGAACCACCTGCATGACTCCGTACATATCCCTCAGATCGATAAAGGATACGCCACCATGATCACGGATATTCTCAACCCACCCGGCAAGACGAACACTTGAGCCAACGTCTGCCTCGCTCATTTTGTCGATAGTCTTGTCTCTGTAAATGTTTTTCATTTCTTTCCTCTTTTCTATACTTTTCCTATATAGTTTATATGAATAAACCTAAAAAACCCCGAGATGAATAATCATCCCGGGGCGATTGATCTATTTTGTAACAAAACAAAATGTCATTCGCGGTACCACCCGCATTTATAACTCATTTATTAGATTTATTAGTTTTGAAGCATTCAAAAGTGTTCTCCTTCTTATCTGCATCTATGCCGGCTCTCAGTCCATGACCCGCACTCCCTGTTGCATGCATTATGATATCCAGAGTCTTTATCATCATGCTTTTGTCGCTTGAATGGTATTGTATTACTATCCTAAACTAATTGCAAGCCTTTTATTACTTAGCTTTCATTGAAGTTATAACCTCAAGGAGTCTGTATCCGTACCTTTCTGCTGTTGCCCAGCCCTTGCCGGTCGGATTTTCCTTTATACCAAGGTATTCAACATAAGGTGCGCAACCCTTGGATACATACTTATATCTGGAGTCAACGCAGACATTGACCAGTGGATCTGCAGTCGCATATCCCTTCAGATGCTGTGTCTGAGCTCTGAGTCCTGTACGTACATCCGCAAATGATTCTCCCGCAACTCCGCCTCCGGTCGCTCCCAGTCCTCCGAAGTTGTACTGGCTTATCTTTACGTCTCCGCCAAACTGAAGCCATCCGGTCTCGCACATAACCTGTGCATAGAGAACCTCTGCTCTTACACCCTCAGCCTCTGCCTCTTCTTTAATGATGGAGCAGAAATCTGTAATGGTAGCCGCTCCTCCGGCAGTAAGTGCTGTTGAAGGATAAGTCTTGCCTGCTGCAGTATATCTTGCAACCATGTCTGCAACTGTAACAGTTGATGCGCCCATAATGGTATACATACCTGTTGCATCAGTTCCGTTATCTGCCGCCGCAGCTGCTGCAGCCGCCGCCACATCATCCTCGTAATTGGTAGCAGGTCCGTCGCCGGATACCAGCTTTCCTTCTGCATCGAAGGTATATGTATAATTTACTCCGTTATACGGAATAACCTGAACTCCTGTCACCTTGTAACCATTAGCATCGAAATAGTATTTGAATTCGCCGATGGTTTCGAATCTGCTATGAGAGAACATACCATTATCTCTTGCATAATACTGGATTCCGTCCACATCTACCCACTGTGCCTTCATCATCTTGCCATCGTCGCCAAAGACATATCTCTCGCCCCGGATCTTTCTGTATCCGGTTACAAATTTATATTTCTTATCAAAGTAATAGGTATCACCATTCTTATCAGTTACAAAGGTCTTCTTAGCCAGCTCGCCGGTCTCGTCCATCAGATATGCTCTGTGTCCGCCGTAGGTAGTCCATCCGGTCTTCATAACACCCTTCTTGCTGAAGAAGTATTTCTTGCCTTTGATAGTCTGCCAGCCTGTAAGGAATCCACCTGAACTGAGAAGATAATAAGTCTTCTTTCCAATCTTAGTAAACTGAGTACAGAGTACGCCTTCTGTATCGAAGTAATACTTAACTCCCCAGATCTTATGCCATCCGGTAAAGGCCTTACCATTCTTAGGATTAAGGTAGTATTTCTTGCCGCCCTTCTTAAGCCAGCCATACTGAAGATTTCCGTTTTTATCAAAATAGTATTTCTTGTTTTTGATCAGCTGCCAGCCCTTGGCTACACGGCCGTCGCTTCCAAGATATCTCTTATAGATTCCGTAGTAGATCCATTTGTTTGTATATATGGAACCACCCTTCTTGAAGTAATAGCTCTTACCGCCTACTGTTTTCCAGCCCTTGCCGTAACGCTTACCATTCTTCTTGAAGTAATATGTTTTTCCATTGATTATAACCCACTGGCTCTTAGCCATGGCACCTGTTTCGGTGAAATAATATTTAACCTTGCCGATTTTCATCCAGCCGCTTACCAGCATGATACCTTCAGCATCGAAGTAGTATTTCTTACCTTCAATGGTTTTCAGTCCGGTAACTATATATCCGTTGGCATCAGCATAGTAGTTGTTTCCTTCTACTGCGAAAAATCCTGTGACAAGATTTCCGTTGGCATCACGAAATACCTTCTTACCATCCACAGTATCCCAGCTACCATTTACATCACCTATGGCTCCGCCGGTTCTGTTCTGCTTCAATGTCTCCAGACAGGAAAGGATTCCTGCAGCATCTGCCGCTCCCAGCTGATAAATCTTTGTATCATCACCGAAGAAGGCTACGCAGTCCTCCTGATTGGAGATATAATCATGCTCAACGATCATTCCCGGAATACCATACTGCTTGCAGCCCTTGATTACTGCATAATAATCAGCAATGGAACCGTCGGAATATGTGGAACCATTTGCAGAATTCTTTGCAATAAGTCCTCTGTTTGCGATTCCCAGTTCCACAAGCTTGGCGAGTATAGCTCCACCTACAGCCTGTCCAACGTTATAATTATTTTCATGTAAGCTCTTGTTTGGAACATAGACCTCTACACCCTTTACTGTAGGTCCACCGGAATTACAGTGAAGACTTACGAAAAGGTCAGCTCCTACGTCATAAGCAAATTTACAGCGCCATGCCAGATCCTGAGCAGTGGAACCATGAAGAGCAGTTGAAGTATCTGTACGAGTCAGATAAACTGTAACCTCCGGATTCTTTTCAAGCTCAGCCTTGCATGCGTTTGCAATCTTCTGGTTTATATCTCTCTCAGAATAAACCACACCATTCCAGTTACGAACAGCACCGGGGTCACTTCCACCGTGTCCCGGATCAAGCACTACTATAATATTTCCGGAGGTGCTTGCCATGGAACCCTTGGGATTGACGCTCTCACTTTCCACCTTGTTCTTTACCTGGGAAACGATCCTGTCAACCTCTTCATTAATGGAGGCGCTTTCATCCACAATGGTAATATCACTGTTTGGTCCCTGGATACCTATGGCATCCGCATTATCAAACTGGTCTGATATATCCATGATTTCCTTATTTGTATCTGCCATATCGGTAACGGACTGAGTTGCATTTTCGTCCACAAGCCAGAGATCAGGCTTTGCCTTTGCATCACAGTTAACACCGAATTTAGGAACCATGTCAGAATCTGCAGTATATTTTTCAAATTCATTTCCCGAAGCCTTGTAGATAACCTTTTCCACAAGGTATTTTCCTGTATATGTTTCGTCCGGAAAATCAGCATAGAAAAGCATGCTTGAACCCTTAATGGTATCTGCATTTATCTCATATTCTTTTCCGGTTGTTTCATTGAGAAGAACCAGGCGGGCATCCTCAAATTCCGTATCCTCATCTCCCATATCGATTACTATATATTTATCCTTCGCAGGGGTAGCAAAAGAAGGCTCTTCGATAACTGCAAAATTAATATCGAGAGCACTTTCCGAAGGTTTATCCTCAGATGCATCCGTAAAGGAAGCCTCCTCATAATAAATCTCCTCAGATATATCTGCTGCATATACATCACCAAGCCCTGAAGGCATAATGACAGTAAGCAGCATTGCTACACAAAGCATTATGGAAATAATACTTTTTCTGTTAGTTTTAGTCTTCATTCAAATAACCCCTTATTGAAATTTATGTCAACTGTATAACAGTATAATGGGTTGACACGATTATGTCAACCCATATGTTACAAAATTATTACATTTTTGTTACGGAAAGAGATATCCAGTTCATGTTCACAAAAATTTCTTATATTTCCCGGATCAAAGACCATTTGCCACGTCTGTAAGATACTGGCCATAATGGGTTTTCATAAGTGGTTCAGCCAGCTTCAGAAGCTGATCTCTGTCTATGAATCCTCTTCTATATGCAATCTCCTCTATGCAGGAAATGTACATACCCTGTCTCTTCTGGAAGGCTGCCACGAAGTCCGCTGCATCCAGAAGCATGTCATGGTTTCCGGTATCCAGCCAGGCAAAGCCACGGCCCAGAGTTTCAACCATCAGAGTGCCTCTCTTCAGGTACTCATTATTTACAGATGTTATCTCAATTTCACCTCTTGCTGAAGGCTTAACATTCTTTGCAATCTCCACAACATCATTGTCATAGAAGTAAAGTCCGGGAACAGCATAGTTTGACTTTGGATGTTCAGGCTTTTCTTCAATGGATAAAGCCATTCCATTCTCATCAAATTCTACCACACCATACTCTCTCGGATCCTTAACATAGTAACCGAATATGGTAGCTCCTGTCTTTCTTTCAGCTGCACTCTTAAGGACTTTAGAAAAGCTCTGTCCGTAGAATATATTATCTCCAAGTACCAGTGCCACATTATCATCTCCGATGAACTCTTCACCTATGATAAATGCATCCGCCAGTCCTCTCGGTGTTTCCTGAACCGCATAGGAAAATGACATTCCCAGCTGCTCGCCTGTTCCAAAGAGTTCTTCAAAAACCGGCAGATCTCTCGGTGTTGAAATTATCAGCACTTCTCTTATTCCCGCAAGCATAAGAGTTGATAATGGATAATAGATCATAGGCTTATCATATACTGGCATTATCTGCTTGGACACAGCCTTAGTTAATGGATACAGTCTTGTACCGGAGCCTCCGGCGAGTATTATTCCCTTCATATTTTCCACCTCACACATAATCTTTTTTACTAAATAAACTACTACATAAAACAGGTTTTATACTGTATAGTACAGGTCACCATTTTCCAACAGGTTTGCATTCTTTTTATAAAATAGTTTTTCGTCTTCTGCTTCATTTCCGGAGCTGAATACAGCCGTGGCATCCAGTCCCTTTGAAATGTCTATATAGAAATTAGCATTAGCGCTGTAGATACATTTATAGCCTGCGTCCGACATTCTGAGAGTATAGTCTATCATGGAATATCCTCCGGTATAGTCGGTACTGAAGCTGCCGCATTCCATCAGATCCTTCAGCCTGAAAAGGGTAACTCCCTGTCTCAAAGCCGAATACTGGCTGTGGTTGAAGTACACATCCTTGGAAATACTCTGACTCATAAATTCATAACCGTATACCTTGTCGGTACAGAGGATAACTCCTGCATGAGCCACAGTTCCGTTGGCACAGTAAACCTTTCCGCCTACCACGGAGATATCATTTCTGGAAGAAAGCATTCCCAGCATGCCGGAAAGGTCATCCTCTCCCATCATTGTAATGCCGGCTTCCATAAATGCCACATAACAGTTTTCTTTATCCAGGCCAGCTTCGGAGATTTTTTTCTCCACCTGTTCCAGCCCCTGATTCAGCTGCTGTCCATAGCATTTTGTCCCCTTCTCGCTGATACGGATAAAGCGGATATCCTTGTAATCAGTTTTGGACTCTATGGACTTTACAGTCTTCTTATATTTTTCTTCATCGGCGGCATTTATTACCACCACATAAAGTGTCGGGTTTCCGGAAATGCCATACTGGGTGTGATAATATCCCAGATGATCTCCTATCTCAGCCCTGGCAGGAATTCCTATCCTGTCATAATGGGACTGGAGAGCTCTTACTCCCGAATCATAGGCATACATCTTCACCTTAGGATCTCCGGCTGTAGATGTACTGCTTATCCTCCAGCTATAGAGAACCTTATTCACGTGATAGACCCTTCTTGCCTTTTCAACACATCTCAGAATAAAATCATAATCCTGGGCTCCATCGCATTTTTCATCGAAGCCCTTTATCTCATCCACAATGCTTTTTCTTACCACAAACATATGGGTGATGTAATTGCAGCTTTCCAGGAAAAGCTGATTATAATCCGGCTTAATACTTGGCTCAAATCTTCTGGATGCGATCATGTTGGTCTTGTCCTCATCGGTATAGACCACATCTATCTCAGAGCCTTTCTTTTCATTCATGGGCTTTACCAC
This sequence comes from uncultured Lachnospiraceae bacterium, assembly GCA_902795855.1. GTDB lineage: Bacteria > Bacillota > Clostridia > Lachnospirales > Lachnospiraceae > Eubacterium_Q. The sequence continues at coordinate 21,491 of CADBMW010000204.1, read as the reverse complement.
ATTATAGAAAGCCGATGGGTACAGAAGATCATCATGATCTCCCAGTATTATAAATTCTCCCTTTGCTATGGAAAATGCCTGATTGGTATTTGCAGAAATCCCAAGAGGTCCCTGTTTCTCTGCAATATATCTGATACGGCTGTCCTCACCAGAGTATTTCTTTATTATCTTTGAAAGCCTATCAGAGTTTTCACTTCCATCCGAAAAGCAGATTTCCCAGTTATCATAGGTCTGCTCCTTCACCGATGTAATGAGCTCATCCAGAAACTTTTCATCAGTTTCATAGAGAGGAACCAGCAGACTCAGTAGTGGTCTGAATTTAAAACCAGCCTGCTCTGACCTCTCCTTATTTAGCATTTCCTTATCAAATCGCTGTTTTTGAATCCATTTATTATATTTACGGTTTAGCGTCAGAACCGGAAGATACATATGAAGCATGATCTTATTTGCGGTTTCCTTCACTCCGTAGTTTTTCAGATTTCTTGCTATCTTGCCGGAATACCTTACCAGGTTGTTGGAGGAATCCAGTTCAAAGTTGCTTTTCCCAGTGGTGATAATACTTGTAGAGGATTTAACTCCACGGGTCATGGTCAGGCTGAGCTTTTTATATTCTCCTTCAACGCTTACCACAAATCCCAGCTTTTCTCTATTCTCTATCTCAGGAAACTGCACGGCAATCTCATTATGAGGAATCATTTCCAGCTGATAATCCAGTGGTGCCTTTTTTTCTACGGTGCCTACTCTTTTAGCTCCGTCCACTCCCACGGTGGTATCCTTGTCAGTTTTCTCCAGGGGTTCAATCCTTATGACGGTTGCCTCGTCTCCACCCATCCAGCCTCCCAGATAGGTTCTTCCATCCTTTGTATAAGCATCATTTACCATGAAGGAATATGAGAAAAGCTTATCTACAGCTTTTAACATGGAGCCCACATAAATCCTGCATCTGTTTTTATTCTTGTCCTCTGTTATTATGACAAGCTTTGCTCCCACCTTTTCGGCCATCCTTCTGGATATTCCCGATACGTCTACATAGAAAAGCGCCAGATATGACATAGTCTTTCCTTCACGTCTCCTATAATAAAGAGGCGGCAGTTTTACTATTTCCAGTTTTACATTTAAGGCCTTGACCGGTTTTTTTCCTACGAAAAAAGCAGCCCTGGGACGCTGTCCATAGGGAAAGCCATCCTCCGCATATCCCTGAATTACAACTCGTTCCAGATTATCTGCTGAAGGTCTTATTGTATCAAAATAAAAACCGTTTTTCTTTTCAGACATGTTTATCTCCTGTAAAGCATATATTCTCCGAAGGAATCCACATAAACCAGACCATTATCCTCGGCAGTCTGTCTGTCTCCTGAAGATACATTTCTTATTATAACATAACTTCCCGGATTCATCTGATTTATTTCTCCATAACTTAGGGGCATTCCTTTTATATCCATTGAAGTTTCTGCCCAGAGTGCCTGGCTTTTCACGGTGCGCTGCTTATATCGTGAATAGGTTGTAAAGGCTGAGTCCGTCACATCAGAGCCGTATACAGTTTCGTCCGGATCATTTTTACCAAGATACTCCGCTATATCTATTATATCCTGTGGAAGTCTGAGATCATTTTCTATAGGCGTAAATCTTACATTCCATGAAACACGGCCATTAGAGAAGAAGCCTGCGGCTGCAACTGCTGCTGTAAGTACCATAAAGGCAGCTGCGCCTGCTGCATATCTTTTCCACTCACCGGATGCTTTGTCTCTTGCCTCGCCTATAAGCATGGTAATGGAGTAAGCTGCGATTATTCCGTAAGGCCTAGCTACCAGGAGTCCCGTCGTAAGAAGGGCCGCAGCCAGAAGAACCCGGGCCGGTTTTTTCTTAAGGAATATCATCATGATCAGGCCGAAGGCTGCTGTTACGAAAAGCCAGCTTCCGCCACCAAAAGATATATATGTTCTGCCCTGGAGCAAAGTCTTAAAATTATCAAAGCCCGACACAGGAATATATATAAGAGCCACCGGAATCAGCAGCAGCCATTTTTTTCTGTAAAGCGCCATTATCATAAGAGGTGTAAGCAGAATTGCCGATACCATATAGCCCTGCCAGCACTCAATATAAACAAGGGCCTCCGAGGTATGGTTACCATTATATCCGCCGTGAATGATAAGCAGGAAAATTCCCATAAAAATACAGGTCATAGTATAAACGTAAGCCTTGCTCCGTCCCTCCTCCGAGAAAAGAACTATACCCAGGAAGAAATAGATAACAATCATAAGGGCCAGGAAAATATAGGGCCAGAACTTGTGACAGAAGACTATCACATTCGTGCCCATCAGACCTGAAAGTGCACTCAGGCATTTAAGCCAAAGCTTATCGCCACTGAAAAAGAAGCCATCTGACGTGGAGACATGCTGAAGAAGACACATATAACGTGCCGTGATAAATATGCATCCCAATAAAAAGGTGGTGGCAGCCAGCACCGCCCCGGCCTTTAAGATATTAAATTTATCTCCACTATCCTTCATTCCAACCTCACTTTGAGTCAAATAGAAACGTCCCTACTGACTCATTTTAGTATGTATGATGTGCCGTAGGCGCTGCCATTTTCGATGTTGACAGGAACTGTGAGTTTTTCCTCGTTGCCGGATATTACAAGCTTTCCGGATTGATCAAATTTAAGTTCTACAGCTCCTACGGTAAATGTTTCTCCGATTTCTATTCTTTGTACTTTTTCGTCCCCTTCTGTGAGCTCTGTGAATTTCTCGTTCTCAAATCCTTCCGGGGCATATACTGCGCCTAGCTCTATAGGATGGGCATCTGATTTTCCGGATGCCGTATCCTTTACAAATTCCTTATATATCTTTCTGAAGGCTCCTGAATTTTTCAGTGCATTAAATTTTGTATCTTCCTTCTCGCCTGTTTTTTCATCTTCCTCAGCCGACTCATTCTTTTCCTCAGCTGCTTCATTCCCCTCTACGTCCTCAGTCTTGTAATCGATGTCTCCTGTAATGATCCATGCCGTTATGTCTCTTCCGTATTTCTTGATATCATCATGGGCTGTTTTATACTGGGACTTGCTTCCACCGTCGATTACTATGTAGCCTCCCTTTTGATCGTCCACGGTATAGAGAAATGCTTCCTCGTCCTTATGTGCCGGGGATCTGTTACTGTAGCAGGTTACTATCAGATCATCAGGCTCCATGGCCGCCACCGTTTCACTGGTGAGGGATTCCACCAAAAATCCTCTATCATTGAAGTAGTACCATACTCCATCTATTTCTTCCTTCGTGGCCTTCAGCCTGTTTCCGGAAGAATCCAGACAGTACCAGCCTGTTCCGTTCTGCTTCCAGGTATAATCACCGCTTACTCCATCAGCAGCCGGATTGTAATATACGTTATAGCCTCCCTGGTCGCTAATTAGATTATAGCCGTAAGCCTTCATCACTTCATAATCTATAGGCTTGTCACTTGTGTTGACCACAAAATCATATCCCAGCCTTCTGGCATTTGACAGAATATAGGCATAGTCCGGATCAGTGCTTTCCATCTCCTTATATATTCTCTTCTCATATTCATTGGCTTTATCGATATAATTCTCCGTATCCCTTCCGTACATGGGTTCGATTTCCGGAGCGTACTGACGAACAGTGGTTCTGAGATCGCCGCCGGTCACAGGACGAGGTGTGCTGTCCAGCTTCAGCATGGCGTCGCAGGCCTCCACTACTCCTTTAGGAAGTCTGTAAATTCCGGTATTTTTTCCTTTGCCGCTTACCTTGAATACATTATTTCCTCCTGCCATAAGCATCAGGATCATCAGAACTGTAAGCCCCACCTTCCACTGAAGGGTTGAGCATTTTTTATAAAGCTCCATAACCGCCAGCAGAATTATGTAAACCAGTGGTAAAATCCAGAAAAGTCTCCAGAATCTGATCTTGGCAAATACATATTTATATAAAACGGGATTGAACATCACAAATAATGCGATAATGGACGAAAGGATAATGCGGCTGTATTTCTTCCGGTCAGTAAACATCAGAAAAACGCCCGCCATTATGGCCAGCATCAGGTAAACAGATGTACCGAAATATTCAGCTGTATTTTCATACATTGCTTTAATGATTTCCCTCATGTTCCCTATCCTTCCAGAAATCTCTCCAGAGTATAAACCTCACTCAGTACAAAAAGCATGGCATTTGGCACACATACCAGTGCCGAAAGAATCAGAGTCTTCACGCTCCTTTTTGCTATGGCTGTATAAAGACCGTAGGCTCCAATGATCAAAGTTCCCACCACAACACCCATGCTGCTCATAAGTATCATGGATATGTTTATCAGAAGAAGCAAGATGAAATATGATATCTTCTTTTCATCTCTATGAATCAGTGAAAAAACGTAAATAACCGTCAGGGTTCCGAAAAGAGCCATGGTGGCCTTGCCCTGCCAGACTCTTATAATGGACATAGTCTCCTGGCTGTGACTGGAATAATCTCCATAGATCATGAAGAACACCAGAAGAATCATGGCCAGACTTCTGTCAGTGGTGGAAGGCTTCTTTCCCGTCACCACATCCGACTCTCCCAGAAGAATCCAGTAAATCGAAAAGATAAGCAGAAATGCTATAAAAGGATAAACGGTATGGGCAAAGACAGTCGCCTCAACTCCTGCAAGCTTAGCTCCCAGAGCAATGAATGCCGACCACTGACCTACCAGGTCCTTTTTGAAATCTCTGTAGCCTGCATCAATGGGGTCGCCGGTTACAGGATCGGTACTCAGTATGCGGTTTGTTCTGAGAATATCCCCGGCATTTACAAGGAATCTGGAATCGTCCGCATCGGTAAAGAGTGTCCCATAGCTTACACCTGCCAGAATCACAAAAAGAGCGACAAATACCGCAAATAGTATCACATCACTCTTAGTCTTAAACACTGAAAAATACGCATTTTTCAGATTGTTCTTTATAGTCTTGTTATTCTTTATTATGACAGCAACCGCCCAGATACAGGCAAATGTCATTACTGCCCCTACTACGATTATCAAAATGCTGAAGCTTCCCTTCAGAATAGTGAGGGGAACTGCAACTATCTCCGTCACGGTCCATATCAAAAGGTAACCTGCTATCAGATTCAGACAGTAAGGCTTCTCCTGATGATTCTTATCCTTAAAAAGAAAACCGGTGAGTCCCACCCCGGCCAGATACGGCACCAGAATCCCAGTCAATATACATCTGAAGATAGTAAAAATATTCAGCATATCCTGTTTCACCCGAATTTTCTTTTTAAAAATCTTGCTATCTTAAGAGGCCAGTTCTGCTTCTCCATAAAAATATAAGGAAGCTCCACATAAGAATATCCCTTTGCTGTAAGCCAGACATCCAGAAGTCGCTCGCTTACAAAGCCGAAAACTCTTGAATCATTTTCGTTATAATCCGAAATATCCAGTCTTTCTTCCAGCTCAAAAAGTATATCAAACAGCCACTCACAGTATTCATTGAAATACTGCTTCTTCATAATGAACATATTGAATTTATGTCCGCTGCGCCTCTTCATACACTTATCATATGCCTGCAGATAACGGGGATGTTTCTCTCCGATTATCTTCCTGGTCAGCTCCAGATCCTCAGCATGATGGGCATGAACGTACTGGCTGTAATTTGTCTCTATAAAATAATGTCTCTTCTTGGGAAGTATTATATCCGTCTTCTTCAGAACCTTCTTCAGTTCATTGGAGTTCAGGACACTATCCTTTTTGCTTCTCTTTTTCCTTACAGAAAAATGTCTCCTGTAATGCACCAGCCCCAGGTAGCTCATATCCAGGTTTTTCCAGGCCCAGTAAAGTCCTGTAAGCTCGCAGTAATTCTTATTCTTACTGCTGATGTTATCTCCGGTATTGTCCTTCCTGTAGCCGAGCCTTACGTTTTTATTAACGTCGGCTCCCACCTGAAGAGGTATGTACATACCATCACCGGGCATCCAGTATTGTTTATGGGTTGCAATGATTATTCCGGAATCCACGCCTGCTCCTCTTCACTATAATTCCAAGTATTGATACGATAATGCTCTATACCCTCTACGGTAAAGTAGATCGTCATCTGAAGATCCTTTATATCGTCCATGGTGCCATCTATTACAATCTGATTGGAGAACTTAGCAGGATTATCAGGATAAGTAACCCTGTTCATTTCGTAGTGCTTTGTCTCTTTTGTTTTCTTGTTGTAAACCTCAAGATCACATTTCTGGAGAGACGCTGCCTTGATGGATCTGATATGAAGCTGGGTAACCTGAAGCCCATTTCCACTCTTATCAGCAGAAACCGCTATCTTAGCCTTCTTAATTCTGTCCAGATCCTCAGTGGTTATAACCACGTTACTAAGCTTCTCCATAAATGTTGACGGGATGTTTATTCTGTCGGAACAAACCTTCTCGCCATACTGCTCTATTATGGACTTCTCATCTGAATACAGATTTACTCCCATTCCCAGTCTGTTTCCTTCTATCTCAACTCCCATGGCTGCAAGAGTTGTAGGGAATATATCCAGAGTTGCAAAATCACGCTTCTTATTACTCTTTTTCTCAGCTGCAGAATTAATGATGCAGGTATATGTTCTTCTGGAATACTTTTTAGCCACGTTATCTGTAAAGTCCGGATCCATAGTCGGATGATCACCGGATATTACTATGGTAGTATCCTCGTAGAAATCCTGCTCCTGTATCCACTTAACAAACTCAACTGCCTGCTTGCTGGAGCATGCGAAAACATTTGCATACTGATCCTCATATTCATTACCACATAAGCCGCAGACATATCCGTCAGGGAAATGAGTATCAACCGTAAGCATGGTCATATTAAATGGTTCATCACCACTGGCCAGCTTTGTACATTCTTCCTTGGCATACTCAAAAAGCTTCTCATCCTCATAGCCCCACCAGACCTTATAGTCTGCAGGGATTTTTCCTTCTCTTATAGCCCAGTTATAATCCAGCATCTCATAATTGCCGTGCTCTGTGAAGTAAGATTCACGACCACCAAAATGAGCTTCCGAACCAAGAAGCAGAACCTGCTTATAGCCTTCCCTCTGAAGGATGTCACCCAGAGTTGTGGCGCCTGAGAAAAAGCTGTCCTCACGACCCATGGAATTTGCACCCAGAGAAATCTGAAGAGGAAGTCCGGAGGTCATACCGAACATAGCTCCCATGGTCCAGTTGGTACCCGGAAGTGAAACACCTCCCGCAAGCTTGGTATCGCTTCCCGAAAAGCATTCATTTTCCTTGGCCAGCTCAGTGAGCTCAGGAATACAGTTTACGTCAAATCCACCACCGGATTCCTTATCCGTAAATGTTACTTCCATGGATTCCAGGAAGATGAATATCAGATTTCTCTTCTTCTCCGGAAATGTCAGCTCAGTCTTCTTTGGATCTGTATAATTGATCTCGATAAAGTCCTCGCCCTCGAATTTCTTGGCTTTAAGATAATTAAATGCATAGGAAAAAAGTCCTATATTTTTCTCTATTCTTGCTATACTGATTCCCATCAGTAAAAGTCCCATAAGGGTAATAGCGATGAAAAATATCCTGGTCTTCTTTTTCTTCACTGCAACTATAAATACAACTACCATTACAGCTATAAATAAGAATGCAGGTACAAAGAACTTTATGATATAATCCTTTACCATGTCGGGATTAGCCCCGTTAAGCGGTGAAAGAATATGATAAAGAACCTCTGCGGCAGTCAGCTCTGCCCATCTGCTGAGCAGCCATATCTGTGTCGCAAAAAGGATCACTGAAAACATAAAAAATAGTATTAATAATACCTTTAATATTACCTTTAAAACTTTCATTATTCTTCCGAATCTCCGCTCCATTCGTAAACTTTATAATGGTTTATTCCCTGAACAGTGAAATAAATCCTCACAATTATATCACTTTTTTTAGCTTTTGGTATATCTGTTTTAGCTTTTACCGAAAATTTATTCGGATCATTTTTCTTTGGCTTGATCTCCATATCGTATTTTTTGATCTCGCCGGTTGATTTTGACTCAACCTCCATCTCAGCCTTTTCCAGACTGGTTACATTTATGGCTTTTATCTTTGGTATGGAAATCACCAGATTTCCATCCTCACCATCCTTAAATTTTATTTCAGAATTGTTTATCTTATCAAGAGTCTGGGTTGTGACTACTATATGACTTTTTTTCGTCATGAACCTGGATGGAGTACTGACCTTTGCCTCCAGCTCATCAAATCCGTATTCCTCAAGAAGAGTCTTTTGATCTGAATAAAGATCTGTTCCCAGTCCAAGCCTGCCTCCCTCTATATCCACTCCCATGGAAGAAAGTGTTGTAGGGAAAATATCCAGAGTTGTATATTTTCTGTCCTCTGTTATCTTAGGCTCTCCCACTCCGTTCAAAACCGTAAAGAAGGTTCTTCTCTGGTACTCCTTCGGTACATCATTGCAGAAATCCTTATCCATCGTCGGATGATCTCCGGAAAGGATCACTGTTGTATTCTCATAAAATGGCTGCTGTTTAAGCCACTCTACAAATTCACAGGCCTGTCTGCTGGCACAGGAGAAAACATTTGCATACTGATTATCTCCATGCTCCTTCTTGCAGAGAGGACATACATAACCATTTTCAAAATGGGTATCAACTGTAAGAATTGACAGATTAAAAGGTTCATCCTTTGAAGCCAGGGTTTCCAGCTCTTCCTTTGCAAAATCATAAAGCTTTCTGTCCTCATAGCCCCACCAGACCTTATAATCCTCCGGAATTTTTCCGGTATCCTTAGCCCAGTTATAATCCAGCATTTCATATTCACCATGCTGGGCGAAATAAGTATCACGGCCACCGAACTTTGCTGCAGAGCCAATAAGCAGCTTCTGAGTATAGCCCTGGTCCTCCAGAATATCACCCAGAGTTACAAGATCCGGGAAGAACTCATCCTGATTGGACATACCATTTCCACCTATTGAAACCTGAAGAGGAATTCCTGAGGTCTGGCCGAACATGGCTCCCATGGTCCAGTTGGTTCCTGAAAGAGATACTCCACCCTCCAGAGTGGTGTCTCCACCGGAGAAATCTTCTCCCTCCTTACCCAGCTCTGTCAGCTCAGGTATCAGATTTTCATCGAAGATTCCGCCATTCTTTGGATCCGCAAATGACATTTCAACGGATTCCAGATATATAAATATGAGATTTCTTTTCTTCTCAGGAAATGTGATGCTCACCTTTTCCGGGTCTGCATAATTGTCCCCTATGAAGTCCTCTCCTGAGCCATAAGTGGCAGACAGATAGGATCTAACATAGGTTACCATTCCCAGTTTTTTCTCCAGGAGAAATACGGATGCTCCTATAATAAACAGAGAACCTACAAAATAAATTATGTAAACCTGAAGTGCCTTTGCTTTTTTATGAGCATAGATAGCCACTGCTATGGCAACTGCCATTATCAACACTGCTGAAAGGGCATACTTCACAAGATAGTTCACTACCATTTCGGGATTGGAGCCATCCAGAGGCTGTGTCAAATGAAATATTACCTCATTTGCATTCAGGTCTGACCAGGTTCTAAAAAGCCAGACTTCCGTAACAAAAATAAGCCCCGAAAGAAATGTGAATAGAAGTATCAGAATCTTAACTAATTTTTTTACTATTTTCTTCATCTTTTATCTCTTTTGTTTTGAAGGAGGTAAGGGCAAGATTAAATACCAGCAGCATGAACATAGGCATGGTATATCTGAAGTTACCTCCGGCAGGTGATATTACCAGAATAAGTATGGATAAGATCGTAACCAGCGCAGGATACAGCTTTGAATAATTCTTATTTCTTATCATAAGCAGTATAAGAAAGATGGAAAGCATTGTATAGGTTCCCACACTGAGGAATATGTTGATCACAGGAATTCTCTGAACGAAGAATATAAGCTTATAGCCCATCTTCTGAATTTTCGGAAAGGCTCCGCCCACGTTCAACTTATTATCCTTATCTATTTTATTCCAGAAATAGGTATAAGCCATTTTAGACATTCTCGATACATCAAAGAATCCAAAGGCATTGTTTATTATGGCATCCACATAACAGAGTGGATGTTTTTTGAACATGGAAAAGAAAGCCTTGAAGTAATTCTTCATATCCTCTGAAGTGCTGTCCTGCTTAAATGTAAATTTCACAGGATCCTGAAGCTGAGGACTGTAAAGCTTAGGAATCTCTTCATAACTGAGAACTCCGTCTATAGCCTTTATCTCTTCTTCAGTAACCTCTTCAGGATAGTAAACCAGATATCTGGCTGTACACTGGAAAAGTGCTCCCAGCATTTCCTGCTTTCCTCCCTGGGCAACCTTGGCAGCTGGAAGAATTACCGGAGTCCAGAGTCCCATGAAGAATATAACCGGAAGACCAAAAGCCACCAGTATTCCCACAAATCTCCTTCGATATACTATCATGCTTACTATGAGAATTACAATAAGAAAATATACGCCCTGATTTTTCGTAAGAGTAAACAGCATGGCGTCTGCAAAAAGACAGATTACAAAGCTCTTCTTCCTCAGCACCTCTCCCTTGGATCTGTATATTTCAAAAAGAGCCAGGGTTAGTACGAGATAGGTAAGGGCAAACATGGTATCCTTCAGCATACATATACTATAAAGAGGGAATAACGGACACAATGCTACAAAAATATTCAGAACCTTTTTGAAGCCCTTCTTCATTCCAAGCTTCTCAAAATAGCAGAGAGTTGCGCCGAAAACCAAAGCATATAATGTCATCTGAATAAATGTATAAATGCCTACTCCCACTTCAATATGACCGAATACGGATATACCCAGCTTTGCAAAAAGACCAAATATTATGGTAGTAAAGAACGGATGCATATTTGTGATATAAACATCATCTGCAACGTTTGGTGAATAATCCAGAAGCATATCCTTCCTTTCATGGAAGAACATGATAATCTGTCTGGAGGTATCTCCGTTTCCTGTTCCCGGGAAAAGAAGTATGTAATAAGGAAGCCAGCAGAGAAACAGAATGCCCGCGGTTTTGATAACATTTTTCTTCATGTCATATTCTGAAAGGGCTTCTCCGAAAAGCTTCTCATTTTTGATAAGGTTATCAAACCATCTCATCACCAGCAGGGAAATGTGATACCAGACTATGAAATAAGCTGTGGTAAAGATGCATGCTCTGATGAGGGCGAACCATGAAACTCTGATATAATCCGCGTTATTTGTGGTATCAAAGGATATGGCGATGATCTGCATAACGCTGAAAAACACACTAAAAACAGCCGCAATAACCTTATCTCTTCTTTCAAAGGAAAACCTTCCGGTATAAAGAAGAAGTATAAAGACTGCAGCTATAATTAAACTAACATATAATCTGTCATGGTTTATAGCGAGAACCATACTGAATATAGCTCTGATGAAGGATGGGAATTTCTTCATATATCCATCCAGCTCCATAACCAGGTCTGTCATATTACAGGTAAGACCTACAGCAGCTATGACGCTGAGGATAAACTTCACTACTATTTTCAGGACAGAATGTTTTTTGTCTGAATTATTCATTATTCTTCCTTGAATTAAAATCCATATGTATTTTATTCAGCTCCATCTCAAAGTCCTGCCTGTTCTTCTGAACTATAGATGAAAGAATAAGACCGCTGAACAGACTCAAAAGTGCAGCTATTATAACAAATCCGCAAACAATAAGTGTAGGGAATTTCAAAACCAGTCCGGTGTGAACATAGTCTATAAATACTGGCACAAAGAAAATGGCCGCAAGTACTGTAAGCAGAACTGAAACGATTGCAAAAAAGTTTAATGGCTTATATATTCTGAAGAGCTTGAAGATGGTGAAGATAACCTTCACTCCGTCAGAATAGGTATTGAGCTTGGACTCGCTTCCTTCAGGTCTGTCCCTGTAGTCAATGATAACATTTTCCAGGAACATTCTCTTATCTATGGCATGGATGGTCATCTCAGTTTCAATTTCAAATCCATTGGAAAGAACCGGAAATGACTTTACAAAAAGATAGGAAAAGGCTCTGTAGCCTGTCATTATATCCTTTATATCAGCTCTGAAAAGAGTATTTATGCTTTTCTGAACCAGAGAGTTTCCGAAGTTATGAAATGGTCTTTTGTTCTCTTCAAAATAGGTAGAGGACAGTCTGTCTCCGATGACCATATCCACCTTTCTCTCCAGAACCCTGTCTACCATTTCCCTTGCATGCTCGGCAGGATATGTATCATCTCCGTCCACCATGACATAGGCCTCGGCCTCAATCTCACGGAACATCCTTCTGATAACATTTCCCTTGCCCTGCTGGTATTCGTATCTTACAACAGCTCCGGCTTTTCTTGCTATCTCATCTGTACCGTCACTGGAATTGTTGTCATAGACATAAATGACTGCTTCAGGAAGAACCTTTTTAAAATCCTTCACAACCTTTTCAATTGTTTTGCTTTCGTTATAACACGGAATTAAAACTGCTATTTTGTCCATTATTATTTCCTTTTATTATACTATACTGGTTTCAGATGTACTCGATTACATCTGTCTTGCGTTTTATCTGCTGGCCCTGGTGGGTGGCATAGCCCAGAGCTACGCTTGCCCATACGGTATGATTTGCAGGAACATTGAAGCTGTCCAGCACTTCCTCCACAGGGGACTTATGTCTGAGAGTCCTCAGTGGATTAAGCCATACTGAACCTATTCCATAGGACGCTGCTGCAAGCATCATATTTTCAGCTGCACAGGAGCAGTCCTGACATCCATTATGATTTCTGTCATCATTTGAAACAAGTATCAGCACCTTTGGATTTTCAAATCCATAGAAATTTACTTTATTTGCTTCAGCAGCTATTCGGGCTGCTTCCTTAAGTCTTTCGATATCCTCCTGCTTTGTCAGGACTGTAAATTTCCAGGACTGCATATTATGTCCTGTTGGTGCCTGATAACCGGCTTTAAGTATCATCTCAAGTATATTAGCAGGAATATCTTTATCTGTAAATCTTCTGATGCTTCTTCTTGAAAGAATACACTGCATCACAGGATTCATCAAGTCCATATCTGACTGATTTTCCCACATTCTGCGAAGTTCATTTCTATCTATCTTCTGCATCCTGTTTTTCGGAATTTCCTCAACAGGTATAAATTTCTTTGGAACCTTATATTTTTCAAAGCTTCCGGAAAGGAATTTTATAAATTCATTTTCGTTATAGGAGCTGTTTGCCGTAATGAACAGTACCGGAATCTGGCCCAGCAGATCATCCGGATCCTCCACGCCGATACAGGCACATTCCATGATGCCTTCATACTGGCAGGCCACAGCCTCCACCTCCAGAGGTGAAACCTTCTCTCCACCTACATTTATGATGTCGTCTGCCCTTCCCAGCATATAGACATAGCCTTCGTCATCAGTATATATCAGATCTGAGGTAAGGAGCCAGCCCTCCTTCAAAGTCTCACGGGAAAGCTCATCATTTTTCCAGTAGCCGGACATTATCATGTCTCCCTTTATGGACATTCTTCCAGGACTTGTTATATCTCCCCTGACTGTCTCTCCTTCTGCATTTAATGCTCTCACCTGCACTCTTCCGGATATAGGTCTGCCCAGGGCGGAAATCTTCTCTGGATCATTTACTACTTCATTTACATTACAGAATATGGCACCGCCGGATTCCGAACTGCCCCAGGTATTAAAAATCTGTACTCCGGGGAGAAGCTCCGTGATTTCTTTCCTCTGTCTTGGACTAAGGGAGCCTGCACCAAATTCTATATATCTCAAGTTCTCCAGAACTCCGGAAAATGCACCCTGCATCTGACTTCTCATAACCTCATAGGATGCAGGTACAGCAGCCATAGCTGTACAGCCGAAGGTATTGATGTTATTTTCAACCTCTTTTGCAAAGGTAAATCCATTCTGAAGTACGAGAGTTGCGCCCTTATATAATACAGCTCTCAGAACTCTTAGGGCAAAGGAATGATTCAGTGGCAGAGGAAGCAGTACCTTATCCTCCTCCTGAACCCCGGTTCCCAGAATGGTATTTGAAAGGATGTTATATACTGCCCGGTAACTGAGCATAACCCCCTTGGGTTTTGAAGTAGTTCCGGTGGTAAAAAGAATCTCTGAAATTTCCTCTTCCTCAGGATTTCGAAGCTCATCCAACGAGGTACGAGAATTCTCCTGGGCATCCATGAACAGTGCTCTGAGTGACTTCAGATTCACTCCCTCTGCATACTGCCTCATGGGTTTTTCCGTATAGAGAGCCACTGCGTCTGCCTCATCATAGACATTCTTCATGCCCTCCGGAGTACTGTTTTTGTCCAGAAAAACACTTACTGCCCCTGTCATATTCAGGGCCAGATACATGGCTACGGTTTCCGGCTTTGATATAGCCGAATATGCCACCCTGTCTCCAGGCTTTATTCCCTCTTCTTTAAGCTGAACTGACATGGAATAAGCCACGTCAAAAAGCTCCTTATAGGTAAGGCATTCCTTCTTAAAGCAGACTGCCGCCTTATCAGGCTGTGTTTCTGAAAGATTCTTAACTCTGTTAAAAAGAGTATCCACCATTTTTCTCCTAACTTATGAAAGTCTCTCCACCATAGCTGCGAGACCTTTTATAGAATTAAAGTTTTCTTCTATTATCTCTTCGTAAGGAATTGTAATTCCAAATTCCATGGATAATGTTGCTATAATGCCTGTGATAGTAAGGGAATCAAGTATTCCATCGTCCACCAGCGCGTCTGACGCTGTGAAATCTATCTCAGGAAACTCATTTGTCAAAAGCTCTGTTATCTTCTCTTCCAAGATTTTTTCCTCCTTAATGCCAATTAATACTGGGAATACATGAAGGCTCCTGAGCTGTAGCCCGGTCCCCAGATTCCGAATATTACGATTGCAAATATAAGCAGATAGTAAACTATCCATCTAAGTACTATAGGATAGGACGCCACCTTCTCACGGATATTTATACCCTTCTCCTGTCTGCTGCTTACAAATCCCAGCACCAGAACCGATGCCAAAAGGCATATGAGATTCTGCAGGTTCAGTCCCGCACTATATATTTCACCATCAAAGAATATCCACGGATTGAAATCTCTGAAAACAGATTTTACCATGGCTCCGCTAATCCTCAGATTTCCGGGAGCTGTAAGAAGTCTTCCTCCGCAGAATATAAGAAATGTCCTGATTCTCTGCCATCTCTGCCAGCCATCCGATTCAGTGTTGATATGAAGCTTCTCATCCAGCTTCTTTATCTCAGGCTGAAAAACTGTGGATATTATAATTATGGCTCCCCAGTAAACTCCCCAGACTATGTAACCAAGTCCGGTTCCGTGCCAGAGTCCCGTCAGTATCCAGACTATTGACAGGGGTATCACAGCCATGACATTTTTGCCGGCTCTGACTCCTCTTCGTTCCTTTACTGACTTACTGAGCTTCATCAGCTTCGGACTGATGACCAGCGGCATATATACATAGTCCTTGAACCAGGCACCCAGAGTAATATGCCATCTTCTCCAGAACTCCGCTGCAGTTCTGCTGAAAAATGGTCTCTTGAAGTTTTCTTCTAATTCTATGCCCAGGCACTCGGATACACCCAGGGCTATATCCATACATCCGGAGAAATCCGCATAGAGCTGAAGGGCCGATGCAAGAATCACCACTACATAGAACAGGCCGCTGAAGGCCAGATGATTTTTAAATACAGTTGATACTATGATAGCTGCTCTGTCAGCGATCACCATTTTCTTGAAAAGTCCCCAGAGTACCCTCTGCAGACCAAAGCACATCCTTCTGAAGTCAAAGCTGTGACCGGTGATCAGCTGGTCTCTCAGCTTTTTATGCCTTGGGATAGGTCCTTCCACCACCTGTGGGAAAAACAGCGCATAGAGGAAAAGATGAAATATATTCTTTTCCGCCACAGTTTTTCTCCAGTAAACATCTGCCATATATCCGATAAGAGCAAAGGTATAATAAGAAATTCCAAGTGGTATCAGCCCTGCTATGGTAAAGGTTTTTCCATGAAGCACCATGGAAATTGATGTAAAGGCATTCTGGGCAATTTTAAAGAAAACTAACATAAAAAGAAGAACTGCTACTCCGATCATAAGATATGGCTTAGCTGCTCTCTTCTGTTTATTTCTGTCAGTCTCATCCCCTTCGTATATGGCAGTTATCTTACGGGAAACTGCAAAGGCCATGATAATTGCAATGATTGCAAATATGACCTTTTCGATGCCGGCATACAGATAGAATACTGCACTTGAAACAAGCAGCACTATCCATCTGTACTTTAATGGCATCAAAAAATATAATACAAAGGTTACTGATATTAGTATAAAAAATGATAATGATATAAATGACATTATTCTCAGGTCCTGTGATAAGCATCCGAAGATCCTAGTGCATATCAGCCGGTAAATGCTGAATACTTAGATCTGGAATTTATATATACTTACTCCGTCCTTCATCATTCCTACGCCATCAACATAAAAGTTTACATATACATCGATCTTGCCGGACTTCTTCTTCTGAAGCTTCATTCCTTCTATCTCAAGCTTGGAGTTATTAAATGTCTTTCCCTTTATATTAAGGGTTGTCTTGATATCAATGATTCTGCTGATGTACTTCTTCTCATACTTCTTCTGAATCTCAGACTTTCCATTTGCATATGCCTTATATTTAATGGCATATATCTGAGCCCCCATATCCATATGACCACCACATACATAAAGTGTGTTGTCACTTATCTGGAAGCTCTGGTAGGTATTTGCCGGAACAAGACTTGTTCTGATATTTGCCTTCTGCCATTTTGCAGCTTTGGCAATGCTGTACTTTTTGCCGTTTCCAACCTTGTTGAGAGCAGCATTAAGCTTCTTAAAATCATAGCTTACATAGTTAACGCCCTGTCCTGTAGGGAACTGAACTCTGAACATGATCTGATTTCCTTTTTCATCAATTGCCACATTCAGTCTTCTTGGAGTTGGCTTTCTGTCAAAGTATGCAGCCTTACCCTTAACTACGTTGGCCTTTTTGAAGTCACCAATACGTACAGTCTTCAGGATACTTGTGGTTCCGTCTTCAACCTTTGCGGTTATTCTTGCTATCTCTATACCATATTTCTCTTTACCCTTTGTAGTAGCAACCCAGAGATTGTACTTCTCTTCGGAAAGATCATCCTGAGTGATGGCTATAGCTTCACCATGGCCATACTTTTCCAGCACTATAGCCTCTTCACACACAGCCTCTGCACCAGGTCCGGTTGAACCGGGAATGCTGCATCTGCAAAGCAGTGTGTGAAGTGTACCACCTGTGTTACACTCAGCAGTTGTAAATATATACTTTCCATCAGGTGTATAAGAGAAGTTCTGAACCGCTCTTATCTTCAGCTTCTTTCCTTTAAACTCGGAAATCATGCTGTTTTTACCATTATCTGGCATTTCAGTGAGAACAAACTGCTCTCCTGCCTGTAGTGTAGCTGCAGAAATAGTTGTTTTTTTTGCTTTTGCCTCTGACGTAATAGCTGGAGCTGAGATCATCATTCCCGCTACTAAAATAGTCGCTGTCAGTCTTTTTAAAAATGCTTTTTTCATGTGACTACCCCCGTTTTATTCTTTTTTAAAAACCAAGAACTTACTAAATACATAGTTCATAATAGTTACAACAACCTGAACAAATAATTTTGCAATCTTGTCATTCATTCCCATAACCGTAACTGTTACAAACATTATACCCATGTCCATCAGAAGGGTTCCTACTCTTGCAAGGACGAATTTTGTTGCTTCCTGGAGTATATTTTCACTTTTACTTTCAAATACAAATTTTCTGTTTGTGAAATAAGCAAAGGTAACTGCTGCTATCCAGGAGAGAACATTTGCCACCTGAAGCTGGATCCCATTTTTAGGATTGAGTACAGTAAGCACCAGGCCATAATAGACGCCCAGTCCCACAACTGTTGTAAGTCCACCAACTATAAGATAGTTTACTATCTCTTTGTATTTTAAATATAACTCTTTTATCTTATCCACGATAATAACCTTCGTTATCCATTATGATCAGTACGTCTGGTCCAGAGTAAATCTATATACACCAATACTGCTGGTAATTGGAATATCCTGCATGTAGAAGTTAATAAAGAAATTATGTCTTCCGTAAACATCCCTGTAAACCTTAAGACCTTCAAGCTCAAGCTCTCCGATATCCAGAACTTCATCAGCGGATATGGTAACCTGAGGCTGGATAATGATTATCCTGTCAATCATAGCATTGGTAATGTTTACCTGTCTGGCCTTTCCTCTTCTGTAAATGGTATAACCCTCAGCATAAATCTGTGCACCCTTATCAACATTTCCACCTGCTACATAAAGCACGTTGTCACAGATATGGAAGCTCTGATAATCATTACATGGTACAGCATTCATATTGAGGTTTGCCATCTGCCACTTTGCTGCATCCTTCATATTGATGGATCCGCCGTTTGCAGTATTATCAATGGCACTGTTAAGATCGTTAAAGCTGTAAATAAGATAATTTGTAGTGTTGTTAGTGAATTCAACTCTAAATGCTATCTGATTCTGTACAACATCAATGGCTACGTTTACTCTGTTAGGCATTGGCTTGCCGGCAAAGTATGCGCATTTACCATCTTTAACATTGGTTCTGCGGAAATTAGTAAGTCTTACAACCTTTGTTACAACACCTACTCCGTTGATTACTTCATAGGTAAGTCTTGCTATCTGGAGACCATAGAAACCACCTGTTGGCTTTGTGGCTACCCAGATATGATAAACCTCTCTGTAGATATCAGGCTGTGTAACTTCTATGGTTTCTCCATGTCCATAGCTGTCGAGAACCATAGTATCCACAAGGTTAGCATCTGAAGCAACTCCCCATGAGCTTGGGTTTACGCATCTTGACAGGATTGTGTGTCTTACAACCTTTCCATTTACTGTGGTGTCACCCTCAGCAGTTGTAAATACATATTTTCCGTCAGGAGTAAGTGCAAAGTTCTGAGTTGTTCTTGGGGTAAGCTTTAATCCCTTGTGCTGCTGGATCGGACTGTATTTACCATTGTAAGGCATTCCCTTAAAGGTAAACATTTTTCCGGATTCCATCACAGCCGGATAAAGTGTTGTGGTAATATTACCATCAGCATAACTATCCAGTTTAACACCGGATATGACCAGCGCCATAGCTAAAATCAGCGCCGTAATTTTAGTGAATCTCATAAACCTCATTCTTCTTCCTCCGTGTTTCTTTCAGAAGATGTTTCGTCTACATCGATATCCCATTCAACGTAAAGCTTTTCACGCTCTTCGTCGGTCATGGCATTTATTTTTCTCATCCATCTCTTCTGACGGTCCATAACACTTTCGTCCATGATGGCAGCATCGGTATGATTATCAACCCTCTCCTGCTGGGACATCTTTATATAGAGATTGAAACGTCTTGAGCTTTCCATGATTTCCTCCATGCTTTCAGGAGGAACTCTTTTCTTCTTTGGCTTTGCAAGGAAAACTTCATATGCATCGCACAGAAGCTTCGCATCACCAAATGCTATCTGATTACCATGGTCAAGCCAGAGAACCTTGTTGCAAAGCTCTCTTACCTGGCTTACCGAGTGTGAAACCAGCATGCCGGTTACACCATTGTTTAATATTTCCTTCATTCTGTCGCGGCTCTTTTTTCTGAAGGCGCCGTCACCAACGCTGAGAACCTCATCCAGAATGATGATATCAGGATTAACAAGACAGGCGATGGAAAATCCCAGTCTTGATTTCATACCACTGGAGAGCTGCTTGAACATTCTGTCCTGAAACTCCTCCAGCTCGGCGAATTCTATGATTTCATTATACTTCTCATCCATAAATTCTCTGGTATATCCAAGAAGTGCACCTCTGAGATAAGCATTTTCCTTTACAGTCAGATCTCCGTCAAAACCGGATGCCAGCTCCAGAAGAGCTGCTATCTTTCCTCTGGTCTTAACCGAACCCTCTGTAGGAACCATGATTCCGGTGATAGCCTTAAGAAGTGTGGACTTGCCGGCACCGTTTGTTCCCACGATTCCCAGCATATCGCCTTTTTCAAGCTTAAAATCCACATGCTTATCAGCCCAGAATTTCTGAACCTCATAATTTCCTTTAAGTTTTCTAACTACAAATTCCTTAACACCTATATCCTTGAAATCACCAGTCATATAAGTGATAGAAACGTCTTTTACTTCAACCGGATACATTTTCGCCCTCTATGATTACAGATAATATAAGAATCTCTTATTGTAATGCTTATAAATAAAGCATCCTATTCCAAGGAATAACGCTGCGTAAAAGAAGCAGAGTCCATGATACGCCAGACTTGGAATATTACCATCTATAACTATGGTTCTGAAATATTTTATATATACATAAACCGGATTCAGAAGGAATAACCTCTGAACCAGAATGCTGTCGAAGTTCTCTACATGATAGAATATGGCAGACAGATATGTAAGCAGAGTCAGGAATACGTCATACAGATATTCTATATCTCTGAAGAATACATATAATGCCGAAAGTATCATGCCTATACCGATATTCATGACCACCAGACAGACAACCGGAATTATCAGACAGAAAAATCTCCAGTGAAATGGAACGTGGTCAAATATAACGAACAAGAAATATATGATAATTGTAAGTCCGAAATTTATAAGTGCCGAAACATTCTTTGAGAAAAGGAATAGATATTTAGGCACATTGATCTTTGTAAAAATGCTGGCATTTCCTGTAAGTGAGGTCATCCCACCCTTGGTGGACTCCTTATAAAATGCCATTACGATATTTCCACTAAACAGATAAATGATATAGTGGGGAGAATTTCTCCCGAAAAACTGCGTAAAGACCAGCGCCATAACCAGAAGGTTAAGGAGCGGGCTCAGCATACTCCAGAACATACCAAGTACTGTTCTTTTATATTTTTTCTTGAAATCACGTTTAACCAGTTCCTCGAAGAGGAACTGGTTTTCTTTGAATTTCTGTATCATATTTTAATAATCACTCCTGAAGTGAATTTTACTCAGATTTTGTATTCTCCTTACCTGTCTTAACAGCCTCAGTAACGGCAGTTGCAAGACCTGTAATACCTGCAAGATCTGAAGGAATGATGAGCTTGTTTGCAGGACCCTGAGCTGCTCTTTCAAAAGCCGCAAGTCCCTTAACAGCTATAGTATTCTGTGAAGGTGCTGCTTCATTCATCATCCTGACAGCATCAGCCTCTGCCTGCTGTACCTGACGGATAGCCTCAGCATTACCCTGAGCTCTCTGGATAGCTGCTTCACGCTGTGCCTGAGCTTCCAGGATTGCTGCCTGCTTGCGAGCCTCAGCTGCAAGAATTGCTGCTTCCTTATCAGCAGTAGCGCGAAGGATCTTAGCTTCCTTCTCACCTTCTGAAACCGTGATAGCTGCCTGCTTCTCACCTTCTGCTCTGATGATCTGCTCACGTCTCTCACGCTCAGCCTTCATCTGCTTCTC
>CADBMW010000203.1 GCA_902795855.1 uncultured Lachnospiraceae bacterium | reverse complement strand
GTTAAGATTACAGTTAAGTAATTAATAAGCTGTAGCTTATAAAGACAAAGCACTATATGTATCCTGATGATATGTATAGTGCTTTTTTGTAGTTAAATGCGAAGCTGTTGTAAAGCAACATAAATGAATGATAGGGGAGATATTGTTGCCAGAAATCCAAAAATTAGAGAATTAAAAGCAACACAACAAAATAGTACGGCGAAAATTGTTGCTGAGGTTCTTGAAATTAGGCGATTGAGAAGAAGAAAAGGCAACACAAATGCAGGAAAGAGATGAAAATGTTGCTGACGACAAGGGGATTAATGAAGATACTAAAATAAGATGCGAAGCTGTTGTAAGATTAAAAACAAGATTTCATTATAATAATTGTGTGAATTATGTTATAATATTTACTATGTTTATAACAACTATGAATGCTATATTCAGACAGGAGGTATTGGGGTGTATTACGATGGTAAAATATGGGTTGGAACAGATGATGAGATAAATCATATATATCTTTATCCTAAGATGGCAAACCGCCATGGTCTTGTGGCTGGAGCAACAGGTACTGGTAAAACGGTTACCTTAAAGGTACTGGCTGAAAGCTTTTCAGATATGGGAGTTCCTGTTTTTATGGCCGATGTGAAAGGCGATATTGCAGGCCTTGCAGCTGCCGGTACTGACAGTGAGGATATGAAAAAGAGGATAGAGCGCTTTGGTCTTTCTGATAAAGGCTTTGATTTTAAAGGCTATCCGGTAACCCTTTGGGATATCTATGGTGAAAAAGGCATCACTCTCAGAACCACCATTACTGAAATGGGGCCTCTGCTTCTTTCCAGACTCATGGATTTGAATGATCTTCAGACTGATATACTTTCCATAGTTTTTAAAATAGCAGATGATAATAACCTTCTCCTTATAGACACCAAGGATCTGAAGGCAATGCTGAACTATGTATCTGAGAATAATAAGGAATTTGAGGCACAGTACGGCAAGATGAGCCCTCAGTCCATCTCAGCCATAGTGAGAGCACTTGTTTCTCTTGAGGTTGCAGGAGGAGATAAGTTCTTTGGTGAAAAGGCCATAGACATTATGGATTTCTTTACCTTTGGTGACATGGGTAAGGGAATGATAAATATTCTGGACAGTTCAAGTCTTATAAATAATTCCAAACTTTATTCAACATTTCTTCTGTATCTTCTTTCTGAGCTTTTTGAAAGGCTTCCGGAAGTGGGAGATATGGATAAGCCTAAGATGGTATTTTTCTTTGATGAAGCACATCTTTTATTTAATGATGCTCCAAAGGCTCTGCTGGAGAAAATAGAGCAGGTTGTAAAGCTTATAAGATCAAAAGGGGTTGGCATATATTTCTGTACCCAGAATCCAAAGGATATTCCTGATGGGGTTCTTGCTCAGCTGGGCAATAAAATAGAACATGCCCTTCATGCATATACACCGGCAGATCAGAAGGCTGTTAAGGCGGCGGCTGAATCATTTAGAGAAAACCCTGCCTTTAATACTTACGAAACTATTATGTCTCTTGGAACAGGAGAGGCGGTTGTATCCTTCCTGGGAGAAGATGGTATCCCGGGAATGGCACAGAAGACTTATATATTGCCACCTCAGTCCTCCTTTGGTGCTATAGATAGTGCCACAAGAGAAAGACTTATAAAAGGCAATATCTGTTATAGCAAATATTATGAGTCAATAGATCCTGATTCTGCTTATGAATTCCTTGAAAGAAGAGGAATACAATTGGCAGAGGAGGCTGCAAAGGCTGCCGAGGAAGCTGAGGCTGAAAAGCAGCGTGAGAAGGAAGAAAAGGAAGCAGCAAAGCAGCGGGAAAAGGAAGAAAAGGAAGCGGCTAAAGCAGCTGAAAAGGCTGAAAGAGAAGCTGCTAAAAAGGCAGAAGCTGAGGCAAAGGCTGCTCAGAAGGAAAAAGATAAAGCTGAAGCAGAAAAGAAACGTGCTGCCAAGGCTGTTGGAAATACCATCACCGGAACAGTGGGCCGTGAGGTAGGTAAAAATGTAGGAAAGAAATTCGGAAAATTCGGTCAGACCCTGGGCGGCAATGTGGGAGCCTGCCTGGGAAGAGGTATTTTCTCTACACTATTTGGTTCCAAAAAGTAAAATAATAAATGGAGGCATAAAATGCAACTTAAGGATTTGCTGAAATATAAGGATATAGTCATCCAGTGTCATGATAATCCTGATGCAGACGCGCTGGCATCCGGTTATGCACTGTGGTGGTATCTGAAAATGAATGGAATAAAGGCTAAGTTCATATATCGAGGAAGGAATAGTATCCAGAAAAGTAATCTTGTATTAATGGTCAGTATGCTGGAGATTCCGATAAAATACGAACCTGATTTTGATTTAAATCCGGAGCTTCTGGTTACAGTTGACTGTCAGTATGGCCAGAGAAATATAACCATGACGGAGGCTCAGACAGTAGCCATCATAGATCATCATCAGGAGACAGTTTCACTTCCGGAGCTTTCAGAGGTCAGAAGTAATATAGGAAGCTGTTCAACAGTTATCTGGAGCATGATAAAAGACGAGGGGCTGGCGGATAATATAGATAAGAATCTGGCAACAGCATTATATTATGGACTATATACAGATACCAATCGTCTCACTGAGGTTTCACATCCTCTTGACAGAGATATGATGGATGAACTGGTTGTAAATAAAAGTATCATTAAAGAGCTTAGTAATTCCAATATTTCTCTGGAAGAGCTTAAGATAACCGGAAAAGCAATTCTGGATTATAATTATAATGAGGACAAAAAATATATCATTCTTCATGCTGATAAATGTGATCCTAATATACTTGGTGTTATAAGTGATTTTTCTATGGAGACAACAGGTGTAAATGTATGTCTTGCATATTATATAAGTCCTGATGAGGTTAAATTCTCAGTAAGAAGCTGTGTAAGAGAAGTGCATGCAAATGAAGTTGCATCCTTTATTGCAGAAGGAATAGGAGGCGGTGGAGGTCATCTGTATAAAGCAGGAGGAACCATCAGACCGGAGAAGCTTTTTGAAAAAGGTATGATCAAGGAATTGGAAGAGGTGAATCAGATGCTTATAGATAAGATTGATGAATATTATGATATGTACGATATAATCTATGCAAAAGATACTGTGCTTGATACCAGCGATATGGGACTTTACAATAAGAGACCTCAGGAAGTTGGATACTTAAAGCTTACAGATGTATTCCCTGTTAATTCTCTCATAGAGATCAGAACTCTTGAGGGTGATATAAATGTAAGAATCGGAGAAGATATGTATCTCATGATTGGAATAGAGGGAGAGGTTTATCCTATAACAAAGGAAAAACTGGATCGCAGCTATAAGCTTACCGGAAAAGAGTATAATTGTGAATTCGAGTACGAACCTTCAATCAAGAATCTGATATCCGGTGAAAAGAAAAACGTAAGAAGCTTTGCAAAGAGTGTCGTATCCACCGGACAGACACAGATCTATGCAAAGCCTCTGGATCATCATGTTAAACTTTTTACCACCTGGGATGAGGAAAAGTATTACTCAGGTGCTCCTGGAGATTATATCGCTGTCAGAACAGATGATGAACATGATATATATGTTATCAACGGCGGACTATTTGATCTTCTTTATGAATCAGCAGATTAATCTATACCATAGTGAGATTTTTCCTCAGGGGTCAGCTCCTGACCCTGGAGGAGGTTTTTCCCTTTTTCCATAAGTTCGTCTATGCTATAGTGTTTATAATATCCAAGCATAGCTTTTGTATCTTCTTCATCGGATTTAGGAATGGTAAAGAAAATATCTTTTTCTTTGCAATATCCACTGGTTTCCATATTGATGGTCTCAACCCATGACTGGGTATTCACAACACTTAGACGTTGAAAAACTTCAGAGTAAATATATAGATTATTATTTATCTGATCATGATAGAAATTAACATATCCTTGAATGTTAATGCTTGTTTCATTTATATAATTCCCTGATTTATAATCAAATATACCCAGATCATTTTCAAAGACAACAGCTATATAAGGCTGTTGTTTTTTTTCTGGTTTGATAAAGTACATTCCACATACGGTATAGTCCTTTCGGGATATATTTTTTTTGACTTCTCCGCTTCGCGTGTCTACTACAATAATCTGTTCATTGTCAGTAAGCATCATATCGTATTTGTATACATTGGATATATTTTGTGTCTTCTTCCATCCTTTAGGATGCTTGATTTTGTTTACTTTCTTATTTACAGTATTTATTAAAATGTCACTGGATCCGGATAAGTATATTGAATTACTTTGCGGAATATACGCCGGGCCAACATACTGACATGCATCCTTGATAGATACATCATAGGTATCCTCTGTATTGTTGTTTAGATTCATAAGATGTACAGTGACGTTTTCTTCGTCTTTAAACTGAACATATACTATTTTATCATCAGAGAAATTGCTGAAGGCTGAAATTACATCAGAGTATACAAATAATTCTTTGACTTCTTTCTGATATGACTCTAAATCAATTGTTTCAAGGTAATAAGAATAATTGTTATCGTCGTTTACTATTAAATAGGATAAATATAATTTGTCATCATATATTCCAAGTAAAGTTGGTGTGTTTATTAATTCATTTGCTGAAATTTCCATATCAGTATTTAATTCTTTGGTATTCATATCATATATTGCGATTCTGGATTTGTAATCAGAGCTATAATACATTAAACAGATAAGATTATCAAAGAAATAGCAATTCTGATCATGATAAAAGTTTTCTGGAAGATCGGCAAATTTTACCCAGTCTTTATCATATACATCATTACTGTAATAATCTATTTCATTTGAAAATTCATTTGAAATATAGTATCCATCTTTGCTTCGGATTATCTTATCTGCATTATTAGGAAAAAGCTTTTCCATTGTTACTTTGTTTGAATTATCTTCCCGGGATAATATACAGTATCCCCCTTCTGAAGTAAAAAATGCAGGCCAGCCTCCATCATCGGATTTATCATTATATATAATGGAATCATTAAAATGATATGTATTTATCTGTTTTCCGCTATTTATATTATAAGTGCATCCCAGGTTTCCGGCATAAAAAAGAATATTCTCGCTGTCGGGGATTGAAACAAAATCAAATTTCAAAATTTCATCGGAACAAGTAAAATCACGGTTCCATTTTTCTGTGCCTTTTTCGGCATCAAAACATTTTATTCCTAAAGATTCTTCGGCATAGATACTTGTGTTATCAATTGTTAAACTTTGATTATCTGATTCATATTGTTCTGAAACAAAAAGATTCTTATCATTATACCAATACATTTTTGTAATGCATGTTAGTTTTTGTTCTAATATATCTGACTTCTTTGTGTTACGGTCATATGTAATGATTCTGTAAGAACTATCATCTTGTAATATGCTGATTGCCAGTTTATTTTTAGATTCAGAAAGGGCGTAATAGGTTGCAAAATAGTAATTCTCTTTAGAAAAATCAATATGATCCTTATTGATAACTTCTCCGTTTTCATTAGAAATTTCATATAAATCAAAGTTATCCGTAATATAATAAAAGGAATCTTCGGAGGTGCCCAGTATACTTAGAGCATTAATGCTATCTTCAACATTGGAAACAGTATATTTTTGTTTTCCTGTAAGTAGATCGAAGGCATAAATATCAGTAAAACTCCATGCAATAAGAGTATTGTTTGATACTATCTTTATATTATCTAAGTGATCATTTGTCTTTTCGGCATATATTCTTTCATGAGTCTCAGCATCAGTTATGGATATAAAACCTCTTGAATCAAGAGCAACTAAGTGCTTTCCGTCTTCAGTAACACTAGATGATGATATATGATCCGGAAATGTGTAAATCCATGTAGCAACATAGTTAAGAGCATTATGAGGCTTATAAGAAGATGTAGCTTCAATAAGAGCCCGTTCTGCTTCAGGGGTTATGGGGATGGAATTGTTTCTATCATTTGGAACAGCTTCCATAGCCAGCTTCAAAGCTGTGATACGTTGTTCGTCTTTTAATTTGTTAAGGGATTCGTTAGCAAGATATTTTGCCTGATTCTTAAGTGCTGTTTGATAATTTTTGTTTATTTTTGCAATACCATATAGCAGCTGAAACATAAATAGGGTTCCGATTACAATAGTTGTTACAAGCTTATATATCAGCTTCTTTGTTGCATAAGCCTTCTGACGGTTCATCAGGTCATCATAAGAACACCCGATCAGGGCACTGACAAGTCGGGGGAGTTCTATCTTTCTTGCCTGTTTTATGGACATTCTGTAATCGCAGGAAAGAGGTTCTATGGTTTTTCTTTCGGTTTTTGTATTTCCATCTTCGTCTGTTACTGTTATTTCTTCATATTGAAGAATCTCAGGAACCACATCCGATGGTTCTCCGTTTACAACAACCGTAAGGATATCCTTTCTGGTATGGTCTTTTAGAAAGTATTCAATTTCGCGCTGAACCCATTCTGACTGCCTTGTTTTTGTTGAACAGATAACTATCAGATGATCTGTATTATCAAGAGCATTTTTTATGGTATCTGAAAGATCGCTGGTAAGAGAGAGTTCATCGGTATCTCGAAATACTCTTTCAATCTTCTGATAGCCGGTCTGCTTTTTTATAGCCTCCGGAATTTTGTATCTTTCAAGACTGCGCTGAACTTCCTTGGCTATCTGAATATCTTCCGGCTCATGCTTATATGAAATAAATGCATCATAATGCTTATTCATTATCTATACCTCTTTGTCAAAAACTGTGAAACTCCGGTTTCAGGTTCTTAAATGTACAAAATGCTTTAAATCCCATATCTTTGGCCAGCTGGACTGCTTTATCAAAACTATAAGCTATATGCTGGGTATCATGTGCGTCACTACCGAATGTGATGATTTCGCCACCTAAATCCTTATACATCTGAAGGATAAGTGGGTGAGGGTGCATAAAATCCATTCCCCGATACAGGCTTCCGGTATTGATTTCTATGCCTTTACCGTTTTTGATAATATTTTCAAGGATGTCATGTAGAATATCCTTTGTTATGTCAAAATACTTATCTCTGAATAATGAATCATCAACATGATCGGGACCATATCTGAATATATAA
Source organism: uncultured Lachnospiraceae bacterium (assembly GCA_902795855.1). GTDB lineage: Bacteria > Bacillota > Clostridia > Lachnospirales > Lachnospiraceae > Eubacterium_Q. Next base: position 2,712 of record CADBMW010000203.1, on the reverse strand, counting down.
TCTATATGTCCGTATACCGAATAATCAGTAAAATGAGTGACGTTATATAGCATATCTTCAAAATATGAAAGATAAACCTCTGATGGTTCTATGGGAGAACCGTCAGGGTACTGAAAAGCATCGGGGTAGTAGGGGTCCTTGCCCTTTACTACATGAGAAGAGCAGATGATAAAATCCAGCTCGGGATGAATTGATGAAAAATTATTTAATCTTTCACAGGTAGATGGCATTACGCCTTGTTCGACGCCGAATCGGATATCAAACTCAGGACTATATTTTTCACGGAGCTCTTTAAGACGTGGTTTGTAGGCATCCATATCCAGATCAAATTTCATATGATCCGGCACATCGGGGAAGTCCAGATCATTATGGTCTGTTATACAAATAGAAGAAAGTCCTTTATCCATGGAACTTTTGATGAGAAGATCAATATCCGTATTGCAATCACTTGAGAATTCACTATGTAAATGATAATCTGCAGGGATTTTCAAAGTACTCATTTTCGGCCTCTTTTTTTCAATGATTCTGAATGATTTCGAATAATTCAATATGTAAAAATATACCATATAAACATAGAAAAAACAAGGTATTAGGGACTTCTTGCTATATTGGGGTTGCATGAAAAGCTATATTAAGTTAAACTGATAAAAGCATTGCGCAAAAAAATAGAAATGGAGTTTTTTATGTTAAAAAAGAAGCTGAATTTATTTATCATAGCCTTTGTTTTATTTATAATTTCGGGAGTCATGGCTGTCTCCGATAATGTAAATGCTCAGGGCGAAGCTGCCCCCGGCATAACAGATTCAGATATAACGGTTTTTCCTGGAGAGGTTTATAAGCTTCAGTACAGCCTTGGAGAAAACGGAATACTTCTGGATGTTGATTATAGTATCAGTGACAGCAGTGCAAATACTTACATATCTAACGAAAACTATCTGACTGTTTCAGATGATGCATATATCTGTATTAAGGAAGGGCTTACAGAGACTATTCAGACCGGAGTTACAGTGACTCTTACATATAGGACCAGAACACCTAAGCCGGTTCCTACCATTACTCCAACAGTTACTCCGACGGTTACACCAACAGTTACACCTGAAGTAAGTCCAACTGTGAGCCCAAGCCCAACGGTTTCACCTGGGGTTAGAGGTGCTCAGGGTTCAGGCAATAATAATCAGTCGGCAGTTCAATATGAATATAGTGATATCATGTATATCACAAAATATATTAAGGTAACCATTATTCCATTATATAACGCTGAAATGTTCCTGCCTATTTCTACAGGACTGACACGTAATATGACATTTGCGTCATATACAAATGCAGCTCTTAATGTAAGTATAGCAAATCCGGCAGTTGCAAGCATTTCACCAAACGGTGTGCTTACAGCTCTCAGTTACGGTGATACCTATGTGAATATAAATATTACTGTGTTTGATAAGGTCTTTAGTTTCTCCTACAGTCTTTCTGTTACAGATCCGACATTTACAAGACCGAAGGATGCCATAACAGAGTATGGAAGTGTAGGGATCAGGGATCTTCTTTCAGGCATAAGTGAAAATAGTGTGATAACAAATGTTACATCTTCTAAAAAGAAGAAGATCAAGATAGAAGATAATACACTTAAGGCTCTTAAGAAGGCAAATAATGTAGTGATTTCCTGTGTTGTAGATGGAAGACCGGTAAGTGCCACCTTTACAGTTACAACAGCAAGACCTAAGGGCGCCATAAAGGTTAAGAATTCTACGGATAATTCATATTATTATTCCTGTATTCCGGTAATGATCAGGAAGGGAAAGAAGGCAACCTTTAAAGCTACAGGAACCTGTGCTGACAGTCATATGACCTTTAATATGGCTGATAAAAAAGTCGCAACGGTTTCTGATAAAGGTGTTGTAAAGGGACTGAAATATGGTTCCACTCATTTCATCGTAAATATTGATTACAGAGATTATTATGTTATAACCGTTGTTGCAAAGAAAAAGGCAGTTCAGGTTCTGAAGAAGGCTTATACAGCCCTTGGAAAGACCTACAGTCAGCCTCTTCGAATGACAAAGAATGCCTATGACTGCAGTTCTCTTGTATTCAGAAGCTTTGCTCCATATGGTATAAAATTCGGTCAGTATAACTGGGCGCCTACTGCGGCTATGGAAGCTGATTATATGTACAAACATGGAAAGCTTAAGTATCACAAGGGGGTTTCCTATAAAAAGCTGAAACCCGGAGATATAATATTCTTTGGAAAATGCCAGAGGGGTTATTATCCCGGAATATACCACGTTGCTATTTACGTAGGTGATGATACCATCATTCACGCAGCAGGAAGGGCATATGGTGTTATTCAGAGCAGCTACAGTGCAAGAAAAAGTACAGTAGGATGTATAGCGAGACCGTTTTAGACTGTTTGATTCTAAAAACTTTCAAATCAGTCTTGAAATTAAGCCTAAAAAAAGTTATCATAGAAGGGCAGAATGTTTAGCCGGTTGTAAGGTTCGCTATTGGCCCTGCATCCTGGCATTCATCAATATAATTTCTTAGGAGGATTTAATAATGGCAGTAAAGGTAGCAATCAATGGATTTGGACGTATCGGTCGTCTTGCTTTCAGACAGATGTTTGGTGCTGAAGGATATGAGGTAGTTGCAATCAACGATCTTACAAAGCCTTCAATGCTTGCTCATCTTCTGAAGTATGATACAGCACAGGGTGGATAC
>CADBMW010000202.1 GCA_902795855.1 uncultured Lachnospiraceae bacterium | reverse complement strand
CCTGCAGGAACTGTCATAGAAGTGACTAAGAAATATTTCCTGATCAAATGTAAAATGGATGTGCTGAAAATCAATAAGCTTCAGCCGGAAGGAAAGAAGCCTATGGAGACAGTAGCATTTCTGAATGGTTACAGACTTCAGACAGGAGTAAAGGTCGGATAGGATGGATGTAAGAGAGATAAGCTTTGATATTCTCCGAAAAATTGAAGAAGAGGATCTGTATGTATCAGATGTCCTTGGGGATAGGCTCAGACAGCTTCAGTTCAAGGATAAAAGAGACAGGGCATTTATAAAAAGACTAGTCGAAGGAGTCATCGAAAGAAGGATTTCCCTCGACTATCTTATTGATAAGCTTTCCAAAGGAAAGAAACGCCCTGATGTAAGAATGCTTCTTCGAATGGGAATATATCAGATCAGATATATGGATAAGGTTCCTGACAGAGCTGCCATATCGGAAACCGTGGAGCTGGCTAAAAAGAAGGGCTACGCCGGACTGCAGGGATATATAAATGGTGTCCTGAGAAATGTTCAGAAGCTATGTGAAGAGAAGCGGTTCGACAGCTACATAGTCAGCAGCATGGAAACCAGATTCTCCACCCCTAAGTGGTTATGTGACTTTCTGATAAAAACCTATGATAAAGAGACTGCACTTAAAATTCTTTCAGATCAGTTCGCTGAGCATGATACGGTGGTAAGGATAAACAGTCTGAAAACTGATACTGCGCAGCTCCGGGATCTTTTTGAAAGCAGGAAGGTAAAAACTGAGGAAGGAAAAATCTGTCCTGAAAGATGTATCAGGATAAAGGATTATGATATGGTGAAAAGGCTTCCGGGTTATCGGGAAGGACTTTTCAGCGTTCAGGATGAAACCTCAGTATATGCAGTAAGTCATATAGGAATTAAACCGGGAGACAAGGTTCTGGATCTCTGTGCATCACCGGGAGGAAAAACTCTTCTGGCCTATGAGCTTACAAATAATGATGGGAAATGCGGACTTATATATTCCAGAGACATATCGGAAACAAAAACAGAAAAGATAATGGAAAATGCTGAAAGGCTGGAAGTTCCTATCAGCAGTGAAAGTATAAAACAGGGCGTCTTCCTTCAGATCAGTGACGCCACAGAGCTTGATAAAAATCTGGTATCACTTCCGGATGAAGAAAAGATGGATGTGGTAATTGCAGATGTACCATGCTCAGGTCTTGGAATAATTGGCCGTAAGAATGATATCAAATATCATACCTCGCCGGAGGCCATGGCTGAGCTTTCAGACCAGGGACTTAAGATTCTGAAAAATGCATCTAAATATATAAAGTCATCAGGAAGGCTTTGTTTTTCAACCTGCACCATAAATCCGGGTGAAAATGGAGAGGTTGTGAGAAAGTTTCTGGAAGGACCTGAGGGGGCCGGCTTTCAGATTCTGGAAGAGAGGACCTTCCTGCAGGGGATAGATGGCAGCGACGGATTTTATTTCTGCGTCCTGGCCAGGATTTAGCATATAGAGTGGAAAAGATATGAACAAAGACAGAGACCTGACCTCCATGTACATGGAGGAACTAACTGAATATGTAAAGGAAAAAGGCTGGCCCGCTTTCCGTGCAAAGCAGCTTTTTCAGTGGCTGCACCAGAAGCATGTAACAAATTCCGACAACATGACAAACCTTTCAAAACCCATGAGAGAGGCTTTGAAGGAAGATATGTGTCAGGTGAAATATGTGACTCATCAGACCTCAAAGCTGGATGGAACTTCAAAATTTCTGGTGGAAATGCATGACGGCCAGATGATAGAAACAGTTTTCATGAAATATCATCATGGCAATTCAATCTGTATTTCTTCCCAGGCTGGTTGTGCCATGGGATGTAAATTCTGTGCTTCCACCATTGGAGGCTGCATCCGAAATCTGACAGCAGGAGAGATGCTTTGCCAGATTTATACAGTAATGAATATTCTGGATGAGGATATTTCCAATGTGGTGGTTATGGGTACAGGTGAGCCTCTTCAGAACTATGATGAGCTCATCAGATTTATAAAGCTGATAACCGACAGCGAGGGCTATAATCTCAGCATCCGTAATATAACTGTTTCATCCTGTGGAATAGTTCCAAATATAAAAAGACTGGCTGACGAAGGCCTGGGGATAACATTTGCCCTGTCCCTTCATGCGCCTACGGATGAGAAGAGAAAGACCATAATGCCCATAGCCGAAAAGTATTCTATAGAAGAAACTCTTAAGGCTACCGACTACTATTTTCAGAAAACAGGACGCCGAATTACTGTAGAATACAGTCTTATGGGTGGGATAAATGACTCAAAAACCGATGCTGAGCAGCTGTCAGAGCTGCTTTCGGGCCGTGGATATCACGTAAATCTCATCCCCGTAAACTCAGTAGATGAGCGGGATTTCGTAAAAAGTTCCAACGATGTTATAGAGGAATTTAAGAAAATACTTGAAAAAAATAGAATAAATGTTACTATTAGGAGAGGTATGGGCAGAGATATTGATGCTGCCTGTGGACAGTTAAGAAGAAAGTATGGTACAGCAAATTGATTTCTACCGGCAAAACCGATAAAGGAAAAAAGAGAAGTAATAATCAGGATAGCATATTCATGAGTGAAACTCCTGTAGGTCCTCTTCCCAATCTGTTTATAGTCGCAGATGGTATGGGTGGACATGCAGCAGGAGACTTCGCCTCCAGATATGCTATTAGTGTTGTTATTGACTTTATCAGAAAATCCACTGTCAGAAATCCTATATCCCTTCTTAAGCGGGCCTTTGTTTTTGCAAGTAATGAGCTTTTTAAGGAGGCTGAAAAGGATAAGGACAAAATGGGTATGGGCACCACCATGGTGGCTGCAGTACTTATCGATAATGAGTTATATGTCGCAAATATAGGTGACAGCAGATTATATCTGATAAATGATAAGATAACCCAGATTACTATGGACCATTCTTTGGTTGAGGAGCTTATAAGAAGTGGACAGCTGGAGAGGAACAAGGGAAGAAATCATCCTGAAAAAAATATAATTACAAAGGCTATGGGTTCCAGAGATGAAGCCATGCCGGACTTCTTCCAGATTACATTATCTGAAGGAGACAGAATACTTCTGTGCTCAGATGGATTATCCAACATGGTTGAGGATGACGAGATAAAGGATATCGTCATGGACGGTGATGATCCAAATGAGATAGTAGATTCATTAATCAGAAGGGCCAACTATTATGGTGGAAATGATAACATTTCCGTTATAGTTGTTTCTATATGAGAGGTGTAAAATGTTAAAACCCGGTACAATATTAGATGACAGATATGAAATAATAGATGTAGTCGGAACCGGTGGAATGTCTACAGTATACAGGGCAAAGGACGAGAGACTTAAAAGATTCGTTGCTATAAAGGTCCTTAAGTCAGACTACAGTTCAGATCAGAATTTTGTTTCAAAGTTCCGTGCTGAGGCACAGTCCTCTGCAGGACTTACACATCCGAATATAGTTAGTGTTTATGATGTATGTGAGGACGATGGAAGATATTTCATCGTTATGGAGCTTGTTGAGGGAATAACTCTCAAGGAGTATATCAACCTTAACGGAAGACTGAGTATGGCTCAGGCTATTGATTTTTCTATTCAGATAGCATCCGGACTGGAGGCTGCTCACGAGCATCATGTTATCCATAGAGATATCAAGCCTCAGAATATCATCGTTTCCAAGAGTGGAAATATCAAGGTAACGGACTTCGGTATTGCAAAGGCTGCTACCTCTACAACTATGTCTACAACAGGAATAGGTTCTGTTCATTATATATCTCCGGAGCAGGCAAGAGGCGGTT
>CADBMW010000201.1 GCA_902795855.1 uncultured Lachnospiraceae bacterium | reverse complement strand
TATAGTATATGTGCCCTTAACGCCAGTTGGCTCATGTATCTCCTCAAAGTCATCATTTTCCGGCCAGTATGCAAAATGTGCAGGAGCTTTTACTGTAGTACCATGTTCAACACTGAAAACATTATTACCAAATGTAATCACTCCAGGAGCTTTTCCTGCTGCAATCTTCTCCTCTTCGCCTTCTTTATAAAAAGCATGCACATATCTATCAAATGCATCAACATCAACTGTATCACCAACCCTAATGTCTGCACCATCCTCTATAGCTCTCTCACTTATAAGAATTTCTTCTTCATTCTCAGGAACACGGCCTTCGATTACATTAATATTCATCCAGTCAAACAGTTCGCCTGAATACCCCTTCAGCTCGAGATATGGTGTCTCTATATTTGCACTCTGAGGAAAGTCTGTATATCCCAGTGGTCTGGAGACCTCAAGCTTATCTATAGACTTAAGGGCTGATATCTCATCTGCCTCTTCCTTAGTTACATCATAAACCTGATAGTGCCATTTGCCCTGATCTGCTTCAACAGCGTGTCTCATAAAGTCCATCACTGTATCTTTTCCGATGAATACTGCTGTCATAAGAACTACCATCACGAGAATACCTGCAAATGTAATAATCGTGCGTTTCTTATTCTTCTTCATATATGTTTTAGTTACTTGAAATATAATCTTCTTATTCTTCATGATTTCTTTCCTGCTTTTTAAGATTTTCTGCTTATAAAGATCCTTCGCTCGTTCAGGATGACATATTGGAAGTTTTTGTATTTTAATGGTATGAATATATTAGGGGATTAATTCTTCTAAACTATATTTCTAACCTGTTCATTTTTTATGATTCGTCCATCCTCTATGCTGATCACTCTGTCGGCCTGCATGGCAAGACCTTCATCATGAGTTATAAGAATCAATGTCTGCTTATTAACTCTATTAGATTCCTTAAGAAGCTCTATTATCTCTTCTCCCGTCTTCCTGTCCAGGTTTCCTGTCGGCTCATCTGCCAGTAGAATTGCCGGGTGACTGTATAGCGCTCTTCCGATTGAAACTCTCTGCTGCTGTCCTCCAGATAACTGATTCGGAAGATTATTTCTTCTATCTGTAAGTCCCAGATGTTCAACTACACTATCAAGTCTTTCCTTATCTAGTGCTCTGCCATCCAGGAGATGTGGAAGTGCTATATTTTCATCAATATTCAGAACTGGCATCAGGTTGTAGAATTGATATACAAGACCTATCTGCCTTCTTCTGAAGATTGCCAGCTTATCTTCATTTAAGCTGTGAATATCTGTACCATCGATATAAACCTTTCCTTCCGTTGGCTTATCAACTCCACCAAGTATATGCAGCAGAGTTGACTTACCGCTTCCTGAAGGGCCGATGATTGATACAAACTCTCCCTTCTCAACTGAAAAGCTGACATTATCCAGTGCTCTTACCTCTGTATCTCCAGAACCATATATTTTCGAAACACTTTCACATTTTAAGATTTCCATTTCTATATCCTTTCATATCAGAATCATCAGTAATTCTTCTCTTTTTTCTTATTGTTTAAGAGGTTATCTCCCCTTCACAGCTATTAATATATCACACTATTATGACACAGAGGTGACTCTTAAAGTGACAGTTTAGTCACATTAAAAGACTGACGATTTAAAAAGTCCAGTAAGCGCATCCTTCTCTGTTAATTGGAGAATCAAAAATACGACCATACATATATATATGTATAGTCGTATCATACCAATCATTCGAACAATAATTATTGTCTGATTTTTAAATTATGTATTTTTTATTCTTCAAAATCGTGAGTAATATGCTTTCTACCATTTGAAATACTGGTAATTCTGTTTCCATATTTCAATACCGCTTTTTTTACTTCTTCAGGTACTTCAGGCTTTGGGATATTCTTTTTTATTTCATTAAAATCTGGCAAGAACATCTCCCAAGGCTTTATAGGGTTGAAATGTGAAATATCGAAAAAGCTTTTGCCTGGAGTAGCTGAATAAAACATATCAAATGCATTGTATGCAGAGTTGTTTTCCATTCCACGAGGAAGAGTACCAGCTGTCACACTATTTACATTTTTTATATGTCTGATATTTATATCAACTATTTCTTCACCATCATATACTGGCTCGATATTGTATGCATCCCCCTCTAATCTCTCCCGAGTTATCTTGTAGATATCAATTTTACCATTTGAGTTAAGTGGTATATCATTTACTATAATAAATTGTGAAGGCAAGTTTTCTTTTGATACCTTTTGTTCATTAATATATATGTCAATTAACACATTTCGTATAATAGCTGGAGCTTCTGATGTTTTTACCTCAGGAACTATATAAAGAACTGGAATAGTATCATGAATTCTCTTTTCCATAACAGGAACAGCAACACATTTATTAACTGAAGGATACGAAGCTATATTCATTTCTACTATTCCTGC
>CADBMW010000200.1 GCA_902795855.1 uncultured Lachnospiraceae bacterium | reverse complement strand
ACTGTCCACCAGATAATTACTGGTTCCTCTCTTCAGAGCCTCCTTATCCAGAGGAGAGCCTTCCTTCACATAATTTGATACATCAGCTATATGTACACCAAGATGATATATACCATCACTATATTCAAGGGTAATGGCATCATCCAGATCCTTGGCATCTTCTCCATCTATGGTAACCGTATCCAGATTTCTGAAATCCCGGCGTCCTGTCTTTTCATCTTCTGAAACCTCTTCAGGAATAGAAAGAAGCTGCTGCTCCACATCTTCAGGAAACTCCACAGGGATTCCATAGGATCTTACAACCTGAAGAATATCAGTTTTAGGATCATCAATATGACCTATTACCTCTATAACCTTTCCCTCAGGAGATTTCTTGTCACTGCCGTAATTATCCAGCTGAACAACAACAAGGCTTCCGGTTACTGCCCCAAGATTCGCTCCTTTATATACAAATATATCATCAGCTATTTTTTTATTATTGGGTATAACAAAGCCAAAGCCGTTTCCTTCCTGATAGATACCTATAAGCTCTGTGGTATTTCTGGATAATATACGGACTATCTCAGCTTCTTTTCTGGGGCCCTTAGCTCCCGAGCGGACATTTATAAGCACCTTATCTCCATGAAAAGCTGCCAGACTGTCCCTTGCAGACACAAAAAAATCCTCGTCATAGCCTTCCACAGTAACAAAACCAAAGCCTCTTCTTGTACCGGAATAGATTCCCACAAGCATCCCCTTTGGCGGAAGCATATAACGATTATTCTTTGTTTTAATAAGCTTTACATCATTAGTAAGATCAGTCAGATACTCAAGAAACTGCTGCTTATCATCCTCTGTATTCACATCATAAAGATAGCAAAGCTCTTTAAACTTAAGAGGTCTGTAATCAGAAGCAGACATGATCTTTTTCAATTGTTCATAAAAATCTTCATCTAAAATTATATTCATTTAAGTCTTCCATCCTAAGTAATCATAAAATTATAATAAACTAAAATGAGGTGCTTACAAAAAGCAAGCACCTCTTAAATAACATAATCAGGATATACTACATCCACTTAGAACTAAGCAGAGCAGCTATGATAATGAACAGAGCTCCAAGTATAGCTGTAACTCTCTGGATAACAGCTTCTTTAGAATGCTTCTTGTTCTTACTCCAATATGAATCAACAGCTCCTGTAAGAGAACCTGTAAATCCATTATCCTTTCCTTCCTGTTTTAATACAAGTATTGCAAGTGCAATTGCGATAATTATAAATGCTATAGTAAGTGCGGTTTTCACGAATTTTCCCTCCTAAAAAACATACTTAGAGATAATAACATATGATTATTGCAATTGCAACTACTTTTTTTATAAAGCATGAGGTTTTGGCTGTTTAGCATTTGAAAGCTCATTCAGGCTCTTCTGTATGACATCAATTAATTCATTATGTATCTTTCGAGTAATATTTCCATATGTTTTAATGAATTCCTTATCCTCTGCGCTTGTACCTGCACCATTTTTCATAAGCAGATTCAGATGCTTAACACCTTCAAGAACCTTTTCCTGTTCAGGTGTTATAGAATTCATGCCATTTATCTCGGCTGACTTTTTAATTTCCTCAGCCTTCTTAGCACATTCACAGTCCTTACTTATTTTATCCAGGATTTTATTTATACCTTCATCATAGTTTTTTTGTGTTCTTATATGATTGATCATCTTTTCACTAAGGACATCATATAGCTTTGGATCTCTTGCTACAGTTTCAGCAATGGCCTTCTGTGAAACACAAATCCTCTTAAGAACAGTATTTGCATATATCTTCTCCGCAAGAGCCTTCTTTTCGTTTTCATCCAGTCCCTTTTCTCCCGGAGCTTTCATATTATCCTTCATAAGCTTTAAATACTGCTCTCTTGAATCATTATTAATAGCTTCAATTATGATAACGTTGGTATACTTTCCAGGATTTTTTACATTGTTTCTTATATCTGCAAGTTCAGCATTAGTCATAATCTTGTCAGATTTAATATCTGCTTCAAGCTTCTCGATGCTGTCAGGCATTTCAATTCTGTTAGGAGTATCCACCTTATAAGCATGAAGCTCTACCATTGTTTTTGCTACATGTTCATTCTTTTTAGAAATAAGCTCATCCTGTTTTTCAAGCTGAGTAAAGAACTTACCATATTTTTCATGCAGATCCTCCAGTCCATCTATGCACTTTCTAATACTCTCCAAATGATCTCTTTCTTCCTTGCTGACAGGCTTTTTGGTATCTTCTTTAAGCCTTATTCTATCCTGGATTAAAGTCATATAATCTGTAGCAAGGAAAAGAGCTTCTGAGGTTGCAGCTTTAAGTTTATTTACATTTTCTCTGGTTGGCGCAGTATTAAAAGGATCTACCTTTGTTCCAATCTGACCAAGTGTAGTTTTAAATTTTTCAATTGCAGAAACCAGATTTTTATACTCTTCCGTATCCTTATTGTTATTCTTAGCGAGAACAACCTCTAAATGCAATGCTTCAAAATCTTTGATATTATTTCTCACATGATTTCTAACATCTTTAAGAGAATCAGCAAGAATAACCGTTGATTTATCTATAGCATTTAAATAATAAATTCCATTTTTAGCATCATTAGAAAGTCTGGTATACAGATTACTATGACCATTAGAGCTTCTATTCTTATTATTTAGATGTTCCTTAATAGAAAGATATTTAAACTCATCATCATCCACAATCTTTAAAACCGGAACCTGTGGATTTGGAATTATCTCCCCCTTGTTTTTATACTGATAAAGATTCCTGCTATTGGAAATTGCAGCCTTTACTTCATTAAGTCTCTTTACAGCGCTGTCTATTTCCTTCTTTGTAAGATCAAAACCTGCAAGCATAGCTCTAAAGGTATTAGGATTAAGTGCCATAACCTTTTCTGCAGTCTTTCTTGAAATAATACGAATATCATTAAGATCCACAAATGCAAGAACTTTCTTTGCATTCCTGTCTGTCATGGTTCCACAGCTGGTATCATTATCTATTCCCTGAAGACCTACAACCTTAACCTTACCGGTTTCAGGATCTTTTTTAAGCTTTAGGAAAAAATTGTTGGAATGTCTGTCCACATTACCCATGATATAATCAATTATCATAAGATCAGAACAATCTCTGAGTAGTTCCGGACTATCTTCTAAACTATCATTTGTAACCTTTAAAATATCTTCATTATCATAAGCACTGTTAGGATCAACTCCATCTGCAGTCTTCATGAAGGTTCCCTTGATAATCTTTCCATCCATATTAACACGCATATTATGGGCAGGTGCTATAACCTTTGAACCAATCATATCCGCAAAGGTATACATAGCAGAATTTCTTTTATCAATTCTGGATTTTTTATTAATTCCGGTTACTTCTAATGTACTATTCTTGTTATCAACAAGAAAATGAGTATGGGCAAGTCCAACCAGCTTATCCATTTTTTCTGCAGCATCAGGACCTGTGAATTTATCAATAAAATTCATTATCTTTTGTCCTTCCGGAGAATTTCTGTTAATGAACTCATTTGAGAAATATCTGTCAGCACTATCCTTAAGAGCCTTAGTATATTTTTCCAAAAAGGCTTTATCATCCGGATAAAGCATTCTGGCTCCTATTTTATCAACTGAAACAGCCATGTTATAACCATCATATACTTTTTGATCAGTTGCATACTGAATCAGAAACTCACTGTTTCTTTGCTTAAGTGTGAAAAGATAGGATAAGAATTTACGTATATCTTCATCTCCTTCAGCCACCTGATCTATAACAGCCATTTTTTCTTCAGCTTCATCAAATGGCTTAACATGCTCTGTGAAGAATCCGTCTATCTCCTTTTCACCGTCATTTGACTTTATATGTAATCTTGTATTTGTAACACCGCCGATTGCCGTAACATTATCTGAATCAGCATTTATCATAATAGATCTTGACTGATCAAATAATGCTGCAAGATTAAAGCTCTGGGCATTTGAATCAGAAAGAGCTTCATAGAAAACCTTAATATCCTTACCCATGATCTTCTGAAGCTTTTTGAGCTCTTTTTCATCATTTATAGACTGATTATCAGCTATTTTATTAGCTATTTCCACATATCTCTTCATGAAATCATTTAACTGATCTCTCGTAACCGTCTTGTCCTCACCGGGAACCATATATTCCCCCATTTCATTCATAAGGTTTCCAAGATCCTGAAGAGCCTTTTTAGCTTTTTTATTCTCCAGTACATTCATCAAATTTTTCACAAAATCTGAATATTGTTCTTTTCTTTTTTCTGATCTTGTCTTTGTTGGCATAATTTTACCTTCTTTCTAAATATACTTTTAACGCTTTTAATTATCCAAGACTACTTGTTTTCGTCTTACATCAAGTATATTAACACAAGAAAAGCAACAAAAGCGTAACAAATTTCCATTTTTTTTAAATCAATCAAAAAAATCCACATTGATGATATTTACGTACACATCAATGTGGATTTAATCATGATTTTAATTAACCATATAGATTATTCTTTGATATCCCCTGTACAGCAAGGACATTTAATAGCCTTAATATCTATCTCAGAACAGCAAAGCGGACACTTCTTTGTAAGTGGAGCGGCTTCCTCTTCTTTTTTCTTTCCAAGAGACATTGCTTTATTAACTGCTTTAAGCAGACAGAAAAGCACAAATGCCATAATAAGGAAATTGATAATAGCTGTAATAAATGCTCCATATGTGAATGCTACACCTTTTATGTAGAATGCTCCACCAACTTCACCGTTTCCGGGAATAAGCTGTAAAAGTGGATTGATGAATGATTCTGTAAGTGCAGTCACAATGTTACCAAAAGCAGCACCGATGATAACACCGATAGCCATATCCATAACATTTCCTTTAAGTGCAAATGCCTTAAACTCTTCCAAAAACTTTTTCATAAGTAAATACCGTCCCTTCTTTTGATTTTACGGATTAATAGTTAACTATTTTTCCAAAATCAGCCTTAAGTGAAGCGCCACCAACAAGACCACCATCAATATCAGGCTGAGCAAACAGTTCAGCAGCATTTCCTGCATTAACAGAACCACCGTACTGAATACGTACAGCTTCAGCTGTATCAGCATCGTAGATCTCAGCGATACAATCTCTGATTCCCTTACATACTTCCTGAGCCTGCTCAGTAGTAGCTGTCTTACCTGTTCCTATAGCCCAGATAGGCTCATAAGCTATAACAAGGTTCTTAACATCATCAGCTGCAACGCCCTGAAGATCTGACTTAATCTGAAGTCTGATCCAGTCCATTGTAACTCCCATTTCTCTCTGCTCAAGTGATTCACCACAGCAAAGGATTGGTGTAAGACCTGCTTCGATAGCCTTCTTAACCTTCTTATTAAGTGTGCAGTCACACTCTTTGAAGTAGTCACGTCTCTCTGAATGTCCGATGATAACATACTTAACGCCGGCATCTACAAGCATTTCAGCTGAGATCTCACCTGTGTAAGCTCCCTTATCCTCGAAATACATATTTTCAGCACCAACTTCTACATTTGTGCCCTTAACTGCCTCAACAACAGGTACGATGTCGATAGCAGGTACACAGTAAACTACGTCTACTGCATCATTTACTACTAAATCCTT
>CADBMW010000199.1 GCA_902795855.1 uncultured Lachnospiraceae bacterium | reverse complement strand
GTAAAAAATGATATACAGAAATATAACCAGAATATTATAGGACTTAAATCCAGGTATGAAAGCCTTAGAAACCTGACAGAACGCTATGAAGGCTATGGTCAGAGTATCAAGAGGGTAATGGAAAGAAAGGAGTCCAATAAAAAGGTTATAGGAGTTGTGGCTGATATTATCAGCACCTCAAAAGAATACGAAACTGCCATTGAGACAGCTCTTGGAGCAAGTATTCAGAATATTGTCACCGAGGATGAATCAACAGCCAAGGAGATGATAAACTATCTGAGAACCAATAAGCTTGGTAGAGCTACCTTTCTTCCTATTACAAGTGTAAAGGGAAGAGGTGTGGCAAATCCTGATGCCCTTAATGAAAAGGGTGTTATTGGTGTGGCTTCTCAGCTGGTAAAGACAGATAATAAATATAAGGGTGTTATAGAGAGTCTTCTGGGAAGAAGTATTGTCGTAGATAATATAGATGATGCCATAAGAATCTCAAAAAAATATAACCAGTCATTACGTCTCGTAACTCCTACGGGAGAGCTTATAAATCCAGGTGGTGCCATGACAGGTGGTGCCTTCAAGAATTCAAGTAATCTTCTGGGACGAAAGAGAGAACTGGAGGATATCCAGAAACAGATCGGTGAATCCAGTACAAAGCTTATGAAGGCCAGGGAAGAGGATGCTGAGCTTACAATGAAGAAGGAGTCCCTCAGAGAACAGAGGACTCATCTTTCAGAACAGATTCAGAGACTTTCAATTCAGCAGAATTCTATAGATATAGAGCTGAAAAATATCGAAAACAGATATTCTCTTTTACAGGCCAGCTTCTCAGGAATTAAGAAGGAAGATGCTGAGCTGGATAATCAGGTTGATCAGATCAATTCAAATAAACAGGATCTTTTCGATACAGGCAAGCAGCATGAAAATGCCATTAAGGACAGGGAATCTGCCGTTGCCAAGCTGGAGATAGATCTTGCTGCCAAGAGAGATATGAAGCACAGCATAGAAGATAAGCTTACTGCTATGAATCTTGAGCTGGCAGGAATCAGACAGAATGTAACTCATTTTGATAATGATATCGAAAGAGTTGAGTCTGAAATGAAGGAATATGAAGCCGAAAGAGACAGAGCCAGATCAAGACTTGATAATAATTCCAATAATGTGGCAACTCTTGGTGAAGAACTTGAAAAACTGGATAAGCTTAAGAAGGATAACGAAAAGGAATCTGAAAAGCTCCAGAAGAAATTAGATAAATATATAGAAGAAAAAGATCAGATAAATCAGAAGAACAAAGATTTCTTTGAAAAGAGAGAAAAGCTTTCTTCCGACATAAATGGTCTTGAAAAAGCAGCTTACACTCTTAAGCTTTCCATAGAAAAGCTGGAAGAGGAAAGAGATAAGGCTTCAAATTATATGTGGGAGGAATATGAGCTTACCTACAGTTCTGCTGAACTCCTTAAAACTGAGGATTATAATGATCCTCCTGCTCTTAAAAAAGAAATGGCAGTGGTTAAGCAGAAAATCCGTTCTCTGGGTGATGTAAACGTAAATGCCATTGAAGAATATAAGGAAGTATCCGAAAGATATGAATTCCTGAAGGGCCAGAGAGATGATATAATAGAAGCCGAGAATAATCTTCGTGGCATTATAAATGATCTGGATAAAGCCATGAAAGAAACCTTTGCTGAAAAGTTCAAGGATATTCAGACTATGTTTAATAAAGTATTCAAGGAACTCTTCGGTGGTGGTAAGGCCAGCCTGACGCTGGTGGATGAAGAGGATATACTGGAAACGGGTATTATCATAAATGCCCAGCCTCCTGGAAAGAAGCTTCAGAATATGATGCAGCTTTCCGGTGGAGAGAAGAGTCTTACAGCTATAAGCCTTCTCTTTGCAATCCAGAGTCTGAAGCCTTCACCATTCTGTCTCCTGGACGAGATTGAGGCTGCCCTTGATGATTCAAATGTAGGCAGGTTTGCTCATTATCTTGATAAGCTGACCAAGTCTACACAGTTCGTTGTAATAACACATAGAAAAGGAACCATGGAGGCAGCAAACCGTCTTTATGGTATTACCATGCAGGAAAAGGGTGTATCAACACTGGTTTCAGTTAATCTTATAGAAGATAAACTGGATGCTTAAGGAAGGAGAGCAGTATGGGATTTTTTCAAAAACTAAAAGAAGGTCTTAAAAAGACAAGTAACAGCATAGTCAGCATATTTTCAACTACCACT
>CADBMW010000198.1 GCA_902795855.1 uncultured Lachnospiraceae bacterium | reverse complement strand
GGACATAATGAAATCGATACGTTCAAGAATTACATTTATTATAATAATTGCCATTGTTTTATCCACAGGTATTACTATGGTTTTAGGTATTAATGATGTGGTAAAACTTGGAAATAGCAGCTCGGAGCAGGCACTTAAGCTCCTGTGCGAGAGTGGCGAGAAAAACCTGGATTATTATTTTGAGAGTGTGAGTCAGTCTGTTGATATGGTGGCGGCCTATGCGGAGGCTGATCTGGAAGATTCAGGCGAAACTGATCTGAAAAATCACATGGAAAAGGTTAGCAATTTCTTTGGTAAGGTGGCGCGTCAAACCAATGGAGTGCTTACTTATTATTACAGAATCAGTCCGGAGTTTACAGACGAAATAGAAGGCTTCTGGTACGTGGACGCCGACGGTAATGGCTACACGGAGCACGAGGTGACAGATATTTCGCAGTATGACATAAATGATACTTCTCATATAGTCTGGTTCACTATTCCCAGGGCTTCAAGGAAGCCGGTGTGGATTCCGCCTTATATTACTGAGAATCTGGACAAGCGTGTTATATCTTATAATGTTCCGGTCATACTTCATAACAAGTTTGTTGGCGTTATAGGAATTGAGATAGAGTACACTACAATGGCAAGCCAGGTGGATAATATAAAACTCTATAAGAATGGCTATGCCTATCTGAATGATGAAGAGGGAAAAATCATTTATCATCCTTTTATCGATGTTTTGACGCTTTCAGAGGAGGAATTGCCGAAGACTCCTGTTGGGCTTGAGAAATATGAGAGGTTTATCCGCTATGATTTTAATGGCGTGGAAAAGGAAGTATATAGATTGCCCCTTGAAAATGGTATGATTATAAATGTTTCAGTTCCGGTTTCGGAAGTAAACGGCAGCTGGAAAAGCCTGATAAGAAGAACCGTGCTTGTGTCAGTTGGACTGATTGTAATCTTTATTCTGCTGGTGTGGCTGTCTTCTAAGCATATAACGGAACCATTAGAGGAACTGGCGAAGGCAGCGAAAAAGGTGGGCGACGGAGATTATGATGTTGAGTTGAATTATACCGGAAATGACGAAGTAGGAACGCTGACGGCATCATTCAGGAAGCTTATCGGCAGTGTTAAATCTTATGTAAATGATCTCAATGAACTTAATCAGCAGCTGCAGGATGACAATCTCACGCTGGAGGCGGCCACCATCAGGGATTCGCTGACCGGAGTGAAGAATCGTTTTGCTCTGCGGAGGGATTATGATTCTTACTCTGAAAAGGATGTTCATTTGATGATGCTTGATATAGATGATTTCAAGCGTGTAAATGATCAATTCGGCCATTCTGTAGGTGATTATCTTCTGAAGAAAACAGGCGACGCACTCATAGACAATTTTGGAGCGGAGTATTCTTACAGATACGGCGGAGATGAATTTATGGTGCTGTTTCCGAATATTGCTGAAGAAGAATTCAAAAAACTGGTTGTCAATCTGGAAAGCCAGCTGGAAGAAATATATCTGGACGAGAAGAAAATGCCTGTGCATTTCTCGGCGGGCTATGTCTACGGAAAGAGCGTCCTGCATGACGATATAAGACTAATGCTTCGAGAAGCCGACATGCTGTTATATCAGGCCAAGAAGGCAGGAAAGAATGCCTTCATAGGAAAAGAGTATGACAGAGAATTAGCTGAGGGCATACAAAAGAAGGAAGAAGAATCATTTCGACAAGGATAAACACTTAAGGGTGCCTGGCACCGTTACAAAACTGTTAAGCGATGTAACACTTTCGTAACGGTGCCAGGCACCATAAAGAAAGAGGGGGGAGTATGTTCGGGAAGAATTTTGTTTTGAATGAACAGACTATGAAGATAATCGAGGAAATTGGAAGGCATATGCCGGGTGGTTTCTTTATTTATAAAGCTCAGGGGAATGAGGAGCTTATATATGCGAATGATGCTACCATAAGTCTGTTTGGATGCGCGAACCTGGAGGATTTTAAGACACATACGGGTTACACATTTAAGGGTATGCTGCATCCTGATGATTACGCGTCTGTTATGAATTCTGTAAATGATCAGATCAGAATGAGCAGTGAACATATTGATCATGTTGAGTATCGTATTATTCGTAAGGATGGTTCCATTCGCTGGGTGGATGATTATGGCCATTATACTGAAACTGACAATTACGGTGGGATTTATTATGTGTTTATTGCGGATATAACTGAGCAGCATGATCTGGAAGCACGTAATAAGCTGAAGGAACAGCTTATTAGTGAGCAGTACAGACGTGAGCAGATGGACAAGATGATTACTGCACTTTCTTCGGATTACAGAAGCGTATATCATGTTGACCTCGACTTGGATGAAGGTGTCT
Source organism: uncultured Lachnospiraceae bacterium (assembly GCA_902795855.1). Lineage (GTDB taxonomy): Bacteria > Bacillota > Clostridia > Lachnospirales > Lachnospiraceae > Eubacterium_Q. The sequence goes on along the minus strand of CADBMW010000198.1, from coordinate 6,124 downwards.
GTTATAGGGCGGATCCGGATGATGATCATCAGTCCCTGGTAGGAATAACATTTCCCTATCATGAAAGATTCAAAGAGTACGCTGAGAATTGCGTGGATGAAATATACAGGGAAGGCTTCCTGCAATTTATAGAACCTGATAATGTAAGAAATGAATTGGCTGATAAACCTATTATCGCATTTCGTTATCTGGTGCACAGAAATGGTAAGGATTATTATGAAATGATTCGTATGGCCGGGGTGCGTCATGCGTCGGACAGGGACGATCATATAGTTCACGCGGTGGGTCTTGGCATGACAAATATTGATGCGGAAATGCGAGAAGAGATGGCCAAGAGTCGGGCTCTCAGTGATGCTTTGAAGGCGGCGGAAGAGGCTAATAAAGCGAAGACGGTATTTCTCTCAAATATGAGCCATGAGATAAGGACTCCCATGAATGCCATTATTGGGCTGGACAGCCTTGCCCTCAGAAAAGATGCTCTTGACGATGATACAAGGGAGTATCTTGAGAAGATTGGTGGCAGCGCCAGACATCTGCTTGGTCTGATAAATGATATCCTGGATATGAGTCGTATCGAATCAGGAAAAATGGTTCTTCAAAATGAAGTTTTCTCCTTCAGGTCCATGCTGGAGCAGATAAATGTTATGGTCATGACGCAGTGCAGCGATAAGGGACTGAAATACGAGTGCAAGGTCATTGGCGGAGTTTCGGATTCATATATTGGAGATGACATGAAGCTTAAGCAGGTGCTGATAAACATCCTGAGCAATGCCATTAAATTTACAGAGGCGCCCGGAAATATTTCGCTGATCGTGGAACGTACTGCTGTTTACGAGGAGAAGTCCACCATAAAATTCACCATAAAGGATACCGGCGTTGGAATGGATAAATCATTCCTTCCGAAGGTGTTTGACACATTTGCTCAGGAGTACAATGGAAGGACTGATAAATATGGCAGCACCGGCCTGGGCATGGCCATTGCCAAAAATATAGTCGAAATAATGAATGGTTCTATCTCCGTGGAATCCGAAAAAGGCGTTGGAACGGAATTTACGGTGATTGTAACGCTTATAAACTGCGACCAGGAGGGCGTTGATGATCTTTTCATTAATATAAATGATATGCGTGTGCTTGTGATTGATGATGAGGAAATAGCAGCCGAGCACGCCAGAATCGTATTGGACGAAGCAGGAATCAAGGCGGATACTTGCTTGAAAGGTGAGGACGCCCTTCAAATGCTGGAGGTTCAGCATACAAAACATGAACCATATAACCTTGTGCTACTTGACTGGAAAATGCCGGGAATGGATGGCATTAAGGTTGCTCAGGAAATCCGGAAACTCTACAGCAGCGAGACTACAATCATTATCCTTACATCCTTCAACTGGGATGAAATAATGGATGAGGCGCTGCATATAGGCGTTGACAGTTTCCTTGCAAAACCGCTGTTTGCTTCAAATGTTATAGAAGAATTTGAACGAATAGCCCGGAAGAATAACATGCTGCTTGTTCGTGAAAGAGAAAGGGTAGAGCTTACGAACAAAAAAATACTCCTTGCTGAAGATTTAATGATCAATGCAGAAATAATGAAGGAAATGCTTAAGAGCAAGGGGGCTATAATTGAACACGCAGAAAACGGCAGGATCGCATTGGAAAAATTTGAAAATAGTGAAGTGAATTATTTTGATGCGATCCTTATGGATATACGTATGCCGGAAATGGATGGCCTCGAGACAACGGAAAGGATACGAGCACTAAAAAGAGCTGATGCAGAGAAAGTGCCGATTATCGCAATGACCGCAAATGCCTTCGATGAGGATGTACAGCGTTCGCTGCAGGTGGGAATGAATGCACATCTTTCGAAGCCGGTAGAACCCGAACGGTTATTCCAGACCCTCGAGGAACTTATCTGGGAAGCAATGGGTGCCTGTCACCATTAAGATTTGAGAAATTCAGGGAAAGAATGATAGTAGAGGGTAATCCTTCGAGTAAGACATTGAAGCTGTTATTAAAAGAGGATGGCGCCCGAAGATTTATGGAAGAAGTAATCATGCCGATATAACTCTTTCTTATGTAAGTTTGAAAACATAATGTAAAAATGTTTTATTTATGATAACATACTGTCGGATATCATTAAGACAGCAACGGTTGTTTAAATATATGAAGGGATAACGCATGAAATGATTCTGTATTATTCATATGAACATCATAATATGGATTATGGTGGAAACGTGATCCGAAAGAGAAATCTGGCGCTTCTGCAGAAAATGGCAGGAGAGGACGAGGTGTTCTTTTTTCTAAATCAGGAACCGACGACCTGGCTTTTAAAAAGGTTTAAAAGTATTCAGGTTCTGACGGGATGTGAGATGGGAACTTATAAAGAATTGCTCCGCAAAATTAAAGAAGCTGATCTGATTTTTATAGATGGCACTGCAGAATCAGGTTTCAGCAGACGCTCCCTTCGGATGGGCAGAGTTGTCAGCTTTTTTCATAATGTGGAATATGATTATTATTGCCAACGTCCTGCTTTTAAGCAGAGTATCCTTAAAAGGGTGAAGCATTGGTATCATAAGCACGCACTCTTTGCCTATGAAAGACGACTTGTGCGATATTCAGATACAGTCATCACGCTGAACCAAAGAGATTCTGACAGGCTGAAAAAGCTTTATGGCCGAGGAAGTGACCTACTGCTCCCAACTTCGATGGAGGATGCTTTTAAGGAAAATGAGCTTTCGGTTGAAGACAAAGAACCGTATCTGCTCTTTATAGGCAGTGATTTTTTCGGGAATACAGAAGGGTTGTTCTGGTTTTGCGAAAAATGTATGCCGAGGATTAATGCATCCCTGATTGTGGCAGGCCGTGAAATGGAAAAGTATGAGGGACGGTTTCCATCAGACAGAATACATTTTTACGGATATGTGGAGGACCTTTCTGAGCTGTACAGAAATGCAGCGGCAGTTGTTATGCCAATCATCAGCGGTTCCGGAATGAAGACAAAGACCTGCGAAGCAATGATGCATGGAAAAGTCATATTCGGAACAACGGAAAGTTTTGAAGGCTACCGGCTTTCTGAGGACTGCATTTTATGTGAAGATGATGAGACATTTATCAATAAGATTAACGCTTATCTGGAAAGCGGGATACGTACATTCAGTCCCTCAAACAGGAACCTGTATCTGCAGAACTATGAGAGCAGTGTTGTGGCGGAAAAGTTTATTAATTATTTTGCCGGAGAAAAAGTATGATACCAAAAACAATCCATTATGTCTGGCTTTCCGGTTCTGATAAGCCGGAAGAAATAAATGAGTGTATCAAATCCTGGGCAAAGGTCCTGCCGGACTATACCGTACGTGAGTGGAAGATGCAGGACTTTCCTATTGAGGATATGCCTAATTATGTGAAGGAAGCAATCGCTAAGAAAAAGTGGGCTTTTGCAACGGATTATCTGCGACTCTATATCCTGTATCAGGAGGGCGGAATCTATCTTGATTCGGACGTACTGATGAAAAAGAGGATTGATGAGTTCCTCGACAATGCGTTTTTCTCCTTTATCGAATATCATGAAAAAGGCTTTGAACCATACAGGAATCTGATCGATGAGAATGGGAAGGCGCTTGTAGAAACTCATATCCCGGGCTTTTGCATGCAGGCGGCATTTCTTGGCGCGGAAAAGGGAAACGTCTTTGTCAAAGACTGTATGGACAGCTACAAGAACAGATCGTTTCTAACACCGGACGGAAAGCCGGATACGAGCATACTGGCACCTGATATCTTTGCCCTTTGTGCACGGAAATACGGTTTTCTATATAAAGACTCATTACAAAAGCTTGGGGATCGCATGACGATTTATCCATCATCTTATTGTGGTGGTACAAAGTTTCTTGAAAAGGAAAGCAACTATGCTGTGCACTGCTGTGCCGGATCCTGGAGAGATCTTCCCCTGAAACAGAAACTGCGCAGAAAACTTAAAAAGATCTTGAGAGGATGAGAGCTGTGAAATTCCGTAAAAAAGTGGCAATCGTGTTTCTGACTAGAAACTCCGAGAAAACATTGCCGGGTTTTTTGAAAAAGACAGAACGCCTGCGGTCGTACTTTGAAGACAGCAGAGTTTTTGTTGTGGAAAACGGCAGTAAAGATAGGACACGAAGAATTCTTCGTGCGTATGGTAAGTCGCATCCGAATGTTACGCTGGATCTGTTTAATGATTCCAATATTGACAAGCTTCCAAGAATGGAAAAAATGGCGTTCCTGCGCAATCGGTGCCTCGATCTTGTAAGGGGAAGCGGGTTTGCACCGGACTACTATATTATCATTGACGGAGATTTGGATTATAATGTAACATCGGTCGTAAAGGCTTTGCAAAAAGCACCGTCTGACTGGGTTGCATTATTTGCGAATGGCCGGTATTTTCTGAAGGCAGGACCTTTAAGAATTCCGGTTTTATATTATGATCTGTTTGCTTACCTGCCCGAGCCGCCGGTAAGTGAAGTGGGAGAATGTATGACGCAAGCGGAAATGCTTGAGCTTCGCCGCTTTACGCATCAGGCTTTGAAAAAAACGAGATATCTTCCCTGTCGCTCCGCCTTTGGAGGGGTGGGAGTTTATCGTTATGATGCAGTCAAAGACCTCAGGTATGTGGTTGAGGAAAATAAAAGAAGCTTGGAATTTGAATATTTGTGCGAACACATCCCGTTCAATAGGGAAGTTTTAAAACACGGTACACTTTATGTTTGCCGTGATATGAAGGTGAATTATGAACCGGTCGGCTTTAAATGGTGGCTGGGGATTTATCTGATGGAACACGGAAAAGACAGGGAATTGCAGACAGTGAAAAGAATCTATCGAAAGCTGTTTCCTCGCCGTGATAAAAAGTGAAGGGAGATCAGAATGAAACTGCTGTTTTATGGAAATATCCTGTCTAATTTTGAATGCAGCTCTTCCTTCCGAAGCGGAATCTTTTTTGTGGCATCCGCATTGCTTGATGAGTTTTGCAGGATGGAAGATACTGAAGTGACAGTGTACGCAGACATTGAGAAGAAGGATGCTGTGGAACGCTTTTTACAGATTGGCCATCCCGAGATTTCCGTCAAAACGGTCAGGTTGCTGCCCCATAGGAAGCTGCGACGTTATCTGAGAACTCAGAATGCAAAACGAGATAAAATCGGGAAGAGGCATTTAAGAGGCAGTGTAAGGCTGATTAATTTATTAAATATGTTGGATTGTATTACTGTCGGTGGAGATGAAAAAATCTTTAAAGACTATGATGCATTCTTTTCTCCCTGCGAGGCTACACCGCCGGCAATTAAAAAGGCGGGGATACCGGTCTATACGATTATCCATGATCTGATTCCAATTGTGACGGGAGAGTTTCCGGTCAGAAAAGGCTACTGGTTCTATGATGTGCTGCAGCAGGTTTCACCGGAGAAGTTTTATTTTTGTATTTCAGAGTGCACGAAGAAGGATTTTCTTGAATATTGTCCCAAGGCAGATCCTTCACATATTCGCGTGATCTACAATGGGTATGCTCCGAAAGAGGAAGCGGTAACGGAAGTGGAGGCGCAGCGTATCATAGAGAGTGCAGGCCTTTCGTGGAAAAAGTATTTGCTTATCCTCGGAAATGTGGTACCTCATAAAAATGTGGAACGGCAGATCCGGTCGGGAGTCCGTTTCATCAAGGAGTGTGCTCTTACGGATTACCGGGTTGCTGTAGTCGGAAGCTGTAAAGATCCGGATAAAATTCTGGAAAGTGCAAAGATTGCACAGGAAGACCGCAGACTGGTGGTCTTTTGCGGTTATGTTCCCGATGCACATATCGGGGCTTATTACAAAGGCGCTTTCTGCCTCTCCTTTACAAGCCTGTATGAAGGCTTTGGACTACCGGTGGTTGAGGCAATGAATGAAGGTTGTCCGGTGGTTACGAGTAATACAACTTCCCTTCCGGAAGTGGCTGGTGATGCAGCACTCCTGATCCCGCCAGAGGATGATGAAGAACATGTAAATGCTTATACAAGATTGCTGAAAGATCCCACACTTAGGGAATCATTGATTGCCCGTGGTAAGGAGCGGGTTACATATTTCAGATGGGATAAGACTGCAAAACAAATGATGGATGGAATGAAACATG
>CADBMW010000197.1 GCA_902795855.1 uncultured Lachnospiraceae bacterium | reverse complement strand
GTTTCTAAAGAGCCGCTACCGGTATCTGATGCGCTGCTGTCAGTATCTGATGCGCCGCTGCCAGCTTCTTCAGAGCTGCCAGCCTCATCCTCCAGGGGACGAAGTGGTGGTTCTTTTGAATAAACCACTTTAAGAGAGTCGATTCCCCGTTTTTTACATTCGCGGCGCATTACCTTTGCCAATGGGCAGACTGAGGTTTCATAAATATCGGCCACTTCGAATGCTGCCGGATTCTTCTTGTTACCTGCTCCCATGGAAGATATCACCGGCACCCCTGCTTTCTTTGCATTCTCAATGATGGTAAGCTTTCCGGTTACCGTGTCGATAGCATCCACAACATAGTCATACTCACTAAAGTCAAATTGATCCTGGGTCTCGGGAAGATAGAAAACCTTATAGGTTCTGACTTCACATTCGGGATTAATCTCCTTTATTCTTTCCTCCGCAACATCAACCTTATACTGTCCCACAGTTTTTCTTGTAGCTATTATCTGTCTGTTGATATTGCTAAGACACACCTTATCATTATCTATAAGATCCAGAGCCCCAATCCCGGAGCGTGCAAGAGCCTCTACAACATAGCCGCCGACTCCTCCCACTCCAAATACCGCAACCCGGCATGAAGCTATATTCTTCATTGCTTCAGCTCCGTACAGAAGCTGAGTTCTCGAAAACTGTTCTTTCATATCTTACCCTTTTCTTTTCCTTCAACAAACCATCTGTGATTGTCGCCATAATACAGATGACTTTCATAGCCATCCACATAAATGGTATATCTAATTCCGGTTGCTCCTGCAACCAGACTTGCTGCTCTTCTTATGTCCGTAATCTTCTGAATCTCATAAACCTTATCATCATCCCAATAAATAGTCCTGGGAATCAGTTTTCCATCCTTGGTAAATTCTACATTAACGTCAACATAGATTTTATACGGGCTTTCCTCGATCATATATCTCTCACTCTCCCTCTGATTTTTTTTATTACACACAGTATAATTCCATTATCCATGGATTTCAAGAGAAATATTTTCGTATAATTCCATTATTTTATGATTTTTCTTGCATTTACCCGCGAGATGTTGTATAGTAGTATACAGTAAATGGATACATGTTGCGATAGCTAAACAGAAAAATTTTTCAAATTTTTTAATACAAGAATCTAAATTAAAATAAGGCGGTAATCAAATGGAAAATATAGGAGAAATTCTTGCCAGATACAGAAAAGAAGCAGGACTATCCCAGATCGAAGCAGCAAAAAAGATGACAGATCTGGGTAGTAGGATAAATAATACCAGTATATCTGCCTGGGAAAAAAATGTTTCAAAACCTAATCCCTGTCAGTTTTTATTACTATGTAAAATATATGGGATAACAGATATCTATTCAGCCTTCCTGGAACCAAACCCTGATAATCCATTAAGTGAGCTAAATGATAAAGGAATAGAAAAAGCTTTAGAGTATATTGAGCTTCTGAAGCTGGACAAAAGATATATAATTCCTGCTATTCAGAAGACTCTGAAGAATCCGGATGATCAGGACTCTGCCCAAGTCATCTCATTTCCGCAGCGTGAACTGCCACTCTATCTTCTTCCTGCATCCGCAGGACCCGGAGAGTTTCTTGACAGTGACGCCTACGATATGGTTGTTGTAGGAAGTGAAGTTCCTGAATCCGCAAGTTTTGGAATCAGACTTAATGGAGACAGTATGACTCCCCGTTACGTTGATGGTCAGATTGTCTGGGTATACAGAACCTCTGAACTTTTAAATGGAGATATCGGTATTTTCTATCTGGATGGAAATGCGTATTGCAAGAGACTTCATAAAGAGAACAATCTGTTGGAGCTTCTATCCATAAATCCTGCATATGCGCCTATCCGGGTAACCGAAAGCAGCGACTTCAGAATCTATGGACGAGTTGTCTCCTAGAAAAATCTATGGACGGGTTGTCTCCCCAAAAATCAAAGTACATGCTCCACACTAATTTTAGCGCCGAAAGGAAAGAATGTAACTGCAGCGAGCTTGAAAAACTGTTTTCCAAACGGGATACCAACGATGGTGATGCAAAGTATAAGTCCCAGGACAAGATTTGTAAGTGCGGTCTCCCATCCGAAAAGGAGAATCCATATGATGTTGCCTAAGGTACCTGCGAAGCCTACTTCATATTCAACCTCCTTGCCGAAGGGACATGCTGCCAGTCCTGCTATCTTAAAGCACTGAAGCCCCCAGGGGATACCTATTAAAGTGACACAGCAAAACATTCCGACTGCAACCATTTCCAAAAAGCTGATAAAACCGCCGAATATGAACCATAAAATGTTTAGTAATATCCTCATAATCTACTCTCCTTTACCTAAATAATATCACTATCAGGATAAGTATAACAGCTTTTATTCCAGCTTCTTTTGCATGATCTATAGCAACATAAATTGCACCTCTATGCAAAAAAGCTGACAACTTCTGCATTGCAAAAAGAGAATACAGAAGTCATCAGCTATGAATTCAGAAATTATTTGAATTTAACTGTCTTTTTGAGACCTTTTTTTCTGAATATTTTTTTATAAGCTTTCTTTTTACTCTTCGGAACTTTTATCTTAACCTTATTTCCAACACCCTTGAAGGCATTCTTTGCAACCGTTTTCTTAGTAAGCTTTGTGGTATTTATAATGATAGTCCTTAACTTCTTATTTCCCTTAAATGCATTGGAACCAAGAGCAGTCACTTCATATTTTATTCCACAATAGGTTACAAATGAAGGAACTGTTGTCTTCTTGGAGGTTTTTGCAGTACTTCTTAAATACTTAACTTCCGGATTTTGTCCCTCATCAGATGTAATAATAAATTCAGCCTTTAGTTTTTTATCAATAAATTTAGTTCCCTTGAGAGGCGCTTTTGCCTTATCATTTTGAGCTGACTCTGCACCCGGAGTCGGAGCTGCTGTTGTTCCAGGATTTGGAGCTGGAGTTGGGTTCACTTCTGGAGTTGGTGTTGGTTTCAATTCATCGATATCAGCCACATCCTTTGTCTGTTTTGAAAACAGATTATTCTTGAAGGTAGCAATATAGGTAGTGATTCCCTTCTTATTAATTCCTGCAGCCTCTTTAACCTCAGAAGCTATAGCAGCTTCTTCACGAATAACATGTCCTGTTACTACATCTGTACATTCAGGAAGTGTACAAACTGCTTCAGCTACACAGCTCTTTCCATCATCACTCCATGTGTAGGTTGGAACTCCATATACATGCTCACAGGAGCTTCTTGTAATACTGACAAGAACTGTTCTGGCACTTTCGGTATAGCTATCCTTATCTTCACCACTATATATAGCAGTCAGATCTACGCTCTTTCCGATCTCAAGAGCTTTATCCTTATCTGCTTCAGCCCATTCCCATCCGTCAGGTAAATCTGCTTTGTTTGTATTATCACAGTTAGCTGGAACGGACATATTAAGTAATGGAGCATTTGATATTACATCACCCTGAGAAATGGTAATTCCCGTAACAGATGAAGCATCAGTATCTTTATGATTATCATCACCCACACATTTATACCATACTTTGTAAGTTCCCACATCTTTCGCTTCAGGAACAGATATAGTCCACGTCTTATTATCAGCCTCAGAAAGTCCATCAAATACCGGCTCAGAGTCATCAGCTCCGGTTAATGCATAATACATGGTACCATAATCAGTTTTTCCTTCTGTCACAAGCTTCTTTAATACTCCGGTATACTTAAGATTTGTATTTGATGCAGGTGCCTCAACTGTCTGATCAGCTCTTTCAACAGTAAGTTTAACCTTACAATATACATAACTATAAGTATCAGCATCTTCAGGAATAAATACAACATCATAAGGAGTGTTCTGACTATCCGCTACAGTTGGTTTTATGGTACTGTCTACCCATTTGAAAGATCCTTTAAGTTTTGTATCACCATCTTTTACTTCGCCACCGCTAAAAGAACTATCTGCCAGGCTGTCTCCATATGTAATGTCAGAAGCAGTTGGAAGAACTACAGAATCTGCATCAATCTTATTTAATAATTTCGCCATGATAGTTACATCACTGTCAGAAAGTGTCAGAACATAACCATCTTCATCATTTCCTGTCAGATTTCCTGAACTAACAGTATATCCATCAAATATCCTGTTCTGTGGTATATTACTGTAATTAAGATTAACACTCAGCTGATTCTGAGCCCCTTCATCTGTATTATACTTGTAGTAAAATGTACCACCCTGCATTATTCCTTCATCATAAACATCTATACCACTAACATTATAGGTTTTTATAGGCTCCTTCACCGGCTTGAAGGTAACACACTCATCTCCAGATATTTTAGGTGAATTATCTACCTGAGTTTCTCCAAAAGCCTGACTATAATAACTATCCGTAACATTACAGTTATAATAGTAACCATTCATAAAAGTCCCAGAGCCATCTTCAGAAACCCATTTTTCATCTTCAGAAATCGAAGCTGGAGCATATATACTTTTATTTATATTAACACTATTCTCATTCTCACTATTCTCATTCTTTCCAACAAAACCGCCGCAGGAGCTGGTATTTTTAGTATCAAGAAGCTTTCCTTCAAAAACACATCCTTCAAATGATATATTTCCACTACCATTATTAATACCCACAAAACCTCCGTGGTACCCTGATCCATCAATATCAGATACTATAGTTACTTTACTGGAGCAATTAATAATACTAACAGTCCCCCTTGAACGTCCAATTAATCCTGCAGAATATGTTTTATCGGTGATAATCTTTCCAAGTATGCTTATTCTACTGAAACTCGCATCCTTTACACAACTGAATGGTGCACAGTAATCAGCATTTGCAGAAAAATCAATATTCAATGAATGACCCTGTCCATCGAAGATTCCTTCGAAATCATAAACAGGAGTTCCAACGGATTTTGTGACATTGATATCATTACTAAGCTTTATAGTTTTCCCTTTATAAGAAACTCCTAAATTGACTGTATCAGCAAAGCTTTTCCAATCATCTTCATCATTGATAGAAAAATCACCATCTTCTTTTATCTTGTAGTATTCTTCGTTATCAGGTGCTGTAAACTTTTCAGAGACAAATCCGAAAGGCTGTTCATGAAATATCTGTTCTCCCGTTGCCTTAAAATAGTTATCATTCTTTAATGTCGGTGCTACAGTATAATATACATCCTGACATGATACAGACATATCTGCACCAGCGTTATTGATTTCAATCGGGTGAAATTCTTTTGTATTTTCAGAATCACCACAAAATATACTATCGATAACAGTTAAACTATTCCCATTACTCCAGCCCATCAAAGCTCCGGTATAACCGCATTTATTTTTTAAGGCACCATTAAATACAACTTTTTCCATACGAAGATATGAACTTAATCCATGTCCGACAACACCTCCAATATACTGGGTGTTTTTACCATCAGCAGGGATAGAGACGGTGGTGCTTATGGTACAATTACTGATCGTATTTGGGGCTTCCTCGGATCCATCCTCAGAAAATCCTACTAAACCAGCCACATGGTTTGTTCCTACCACCATTCCCGTTACCGTGAGGTTTTTAATTACAGCACCATCTTTGATTTTACGGAAAAGCGCAGTTCCTTCAGTAGTTGTATCATTGATAGCTACATTTATAGTTTTACTATTACCATCAAAGACTCCCTTAAAAGGCTTTTCCAAGGTGCCTGCACATCTTGTAATATTACTTAAATCATTTCCAAGCGTTACTGTTTTTCCGGTAAAGCCATTATATCTGTCATAATCTAACAGATCACAGAAAACATCCCATCCGGCAGCATTATTAATAGTTATATTATCACCATCCATAGTAAGAGCTTCCTGATCAACCTCATAAGAAACCATTACTGTAACTTTATCATTCGGCATGGTAAAGGAATTATTTCTAACCGTAATCTGATTGTTTTCTGAGTCAAATGCTATAATCTCTCTCAGTTTATATCCTTCTTTAGGCTCCGGAGTAATTGTTACTGAGTCCGAAGCTGCTGCAGGTACCAGTACATCTTTTTTATTGACCTTCTTATTATTTACAGAATATGGGCAAAAATCCGAAGCTTTACATACTATATATGTCTTAAAATTTCGTACATTACTAATGTTACTTATTGTGATGGAAGTCGAAGCTGTGCTACTACCAGGAGATTTTAAATTCACCTTAATAGTACCATTTGCAGGAAGTACTGTATCAATTTTTCCATCGCTTTGATGTATTTCTTCATCATCAATACTCACTAAACCATCATTTAACTGAATAGAATAATTGAAACTGACCCTGCTATAAGCTTCAGCTGTATTAGTAATAACTAATTCCGTATCTTCAGAATTTAACATCGTTCCACCACACATTTCACTTGTTGTTGTGGTTACAGTACAACTCAGATTTCCATCAGTGTAACTCCATTTATCAGCTTTATCTGATTCAAAAGATAAACCTGGTATCCCATCTCCCATATTTATGCTCGCAGCATAAACCCTTGATGAAGGGCAAAGTGCCAAAACCATAAAAACAGCCAGCAACGCAGCTAACACACGTTTTCTGGGAATTAAGAATAATAACTGTAACATAACTTCATACTCCTTTATAATCTCTCTTCTTAACAACCAATAAAGCAACCACACCAATCAGAACAGAAAGTGCTGACCAGTAGTGCGCACGATGAAATATTCCTGTTTGATCCGATTCTCTGATAAATTCCAATATGAATCGTAATACTCCATAGGAGATCATATAAACCGGATATATTTCACCTTTTGTTTTATCTTTTCTGATCCTATATACAAAAATCTCCATTAGGATCAGATAAAAAATCACTTCAATTTCTCTTGTGGGCCATCTATGCTCTGTTCCGAAAAACATTATCCCCTTGCAGCACCCTGCGATAATACAATTTATTCTGGCACATAACACTGAGAAAATCATTCCTACCGTAAAAAAATCAAATACCTTTTGGGGTTTACACTTTAGAATCCTGCTATCAATATAGAATAACAGTGGAAGTAAGAATACTGCTCCGAACAGACTCATCGCTCCCTTATTTACTGAGTGAAATCCCTTTTCAGCAAAGGCAAATATCCTTACAGAAACCACTCCGTAAACAACATGAAGAATCGCCAACGGAATAATGGCATATGTCTTATAAGAAAACCTGTCACGCATCAGATATAGCCAGACTGACATGAACAGAGTTGAAAGACTCATTAGAATTATAAAAACACTCAATAGAAACTATCACCACCTTGTCTCTATCATTTACATAAAACATTGGAATTATATCATTTTTTTTGGATGAAAACCAGCACATTTTTTGGTGAAAAAAGAACAGGGTGTGGATTTTACTCCACACCCTGATCTTACTTCAGATATTTCATCTAAATGTTCATTATACTTTAGAAATTAGCCTTCATGAATGCTTCGATTGCAGTAGCTGCTGTATCCTCATCATCGCCTTCTACCTGAATTGTAACTTCATCACCCTTTACAACACCCATACCCATGAGTTTCATAAGAGATGTAGCCTTAGCACTCTTCTCACCCTTAATTATCATTATTGTACTTGCATACTTCTTAGCTTCCTGAACCAGAAGTCCTGCCGGGCGTGCGTGGATACCTACTTCATCTGTGATAACATACTTAAATTCTTTCATAATACATCTTCTCCTTTTCTTTTTTTATATATCCCCAAATTTTACATCTTCGTAATCATCACTGTTGGTAAGAAGTACAACAACAGTATCAGGATGGCCTGCTTCCTTAATCTTCTGAAGACTGAATTCCATAATCTTCTGGCCCTTCTTAACATTGTCCCCCTCTTCAACAAGTGTATTGAAGCCGTCGCCTTTCATCTCAACAGTGTCGACACCAACATGAATAAGCAGCTCCTGATCATTATCACCGGTTATACCGATAGCATGCTTGCTGTCAGCAACCGAAGATATTTCTCCATCCATAGGTGCATATACGACACCTTCTTCAGGCTCTACACCAACACCCTGTCCCAGAGCACCGGATGCAAATGTAGGATCCGGAATATCAGTATAAGGTATAACCTTACCGGGCGTAGGAAGTGCAATCGCTCCTGCTGAACTTGTTATTACCAGCTTCTTTGTAACATCAGCACCATTTGACTTAATTGCTGATGCCGCAGCATCCTTCTTAGAATCTATTGCAGGCGCATTGTCCTTAGCTGTTGCATCCACAGCTGCGCCTTCCGGAAGTTCTTCCTTCCATGTAACCATGGTAAGTCCAAACGCGATTCCTCCTGATATAAGAAGAAGTATTGTATAGATACCATAATTGTTAATTGTAAGATATCCAGGGATACCTGTTACGCCGTATGCTGTAGCTCCAATCTTAGTGATAGCTCCGAAGATTGCTCCGCAGGCTCCACCGATCATACCACATACGAAAGGCTTCATAAATCTGAAGTTAACACCGAAGATAGCAGGCTCTGTAATACCAAGAGCAGCTGACATGGATGAAGGAATAGCAACCGTCTTCAGCTTACCCTGCTTACACTTGATACCTACTGCAAGGCAGGCACCAAACTGAGCAAAGTTAGCAGCGGAAGCAATAGGCATCCATGTATTAAGACCTACTGATGATAGCATTCCTGCCTCGATAACATTGTACATATGGTGAAGACCCATAACTACAGTAACCGGATATATAGCGCCCATTATCATAGCTCCAGGTGGGAACTGAACGAGCCACTCAGCACCCTTAAGTACATAATTCTCAAGAGTTGCAAAGATTGGTCCAACAACCACAAATGTTACAAGTGCTGTAAGGAAAACTGTAGTAATTGGTACTACGAAAAGATCTATCATCTCAGGAACATGCTTATGGAGCCATTTCTCTACCTTGCTCATAAACCATATAGCGATCATAACCGGGATAACATGACCTTGATAACCGTGTCGTGAAATCGAGCCCACCACATAATTTCCTATCTTTAGATTTCCAAAGAGATTCCATGTCGGAATCACACCTGTATCTATTCCGAAGAAGGAATTTATCGCCTCTTCGCTACCTACATTCCAACCATTCAGAAGTCCTGTATGAACCATCATAAGTCCAACAACTGCTGCCAGGAAAATATTGGCACCAAATACTCTCGCTGCACTGACTGCAACAATAACCGGAAGGAAAGCAAATGCTGTATTTGCTACCATATCAAGGAAAGCATACCAGTCTGTATCAGCAAAGGATGGAATAGCTTTACCAAGAGCTTCTACAACACCCATCATAAGACCGGATGCTACGATAGCCGGGAGAATAGGAACGAATACGTCACCTACTGATTTAAGTGCTCTCTTCCATGCAGGCTGCTGCGCTGCTGCCGCCGCCTTTACATCATCCTTGGTTGCCGCCGTCATTCCGGTAACAGCAAGGAATTCATCATATACTTTATTAACAGTTCCGGTTCCGATGATGAGCTGAAGCTGTCCGTTATTCTCGAACATACCCTTAACACCATCAACATTTTCCAAAGCAGACTTATTGAGCTTATTATTATCTTTGATAACAAGCCTTAGTCTGGTCGCACAATGTGCTGCCTGAGCTACGTTATCACGACCGCCAATATTGGCAACGATCTCTTCAGCACATTTTCTATAATCAAGTGCCATGTTGTTCCTCCTTTATTGAAATATTTTTGAAAACGATTACAACATATTTTCATTATACTACAAAAGTCCAAGCTGGTCAAACGCTTTTTCAAGTCCATCATCAGTAACAGCCGGACATACTATATCAGAAACCTCCTTCAGGGCCTGCGCACCATTTTCCATACACACGCTGGTTCCCACTGTTTCTATCATTTCCAGATCGTTCATACTATCTCCGAATCCATAGGTATCCTCTATAGGAATCTTCAAAAACTCGGCAACTGCCTTAACACCTCTTCCCTTGTCATATTCAACACTGAGGAGTTCTCCATTGATAAGGGTTCCACCCTGCATTTCCTGAACGATAAATCTGTAGTTATCTCCAAGCTTTTCTTTTGTTTCCTCAAGCTGTGCAGCATCACTGCACATAACTACTACTTTATAGATAGGTGACCCATCATATGATTTCATGGGCTGAATCCCAAGGCTTTCTTCTATGGCTTTTCTCCAACGCTGAAGCTCACTGTTGCCACCTGCCTGCTGCTGCATGAATTCACCTATTCCCTCATCACACCAGGAACCATCTTTAGCTTCGATGGTACAGTAAACTCCATTTTTATGAAGTGTATCCAGAGCTACGTCCCTGTCTTCATCCGACATAGGAGCATCTATGATCACATTATCTCCTACGGTTACATAGGCGCCACCGCTCCCCACTACTCCGTCAAATCCATATACCAGAAGCGGCTTTAACATATCCGGATTTCTTCCTGTACAAAGAAATACCTTATTCCCTTTGGCCTGGGTTTTTCTGATTGCCTCAACAGCACTGTCGGGAGGAATATTCTCCCCGGGAATAGTTAATGTCCCATCTATATCGACAAAAATCAGTTTCATTTATTATATCGACCCCCTTTCGACAATCTGATAGCCGAGTTTGACTTTTCTAAACGGCATATCCTCATCTTCTGACTGTATGGTTTCCATCAGAATATTCACTGCAACTCTTCCGCATTCCTCAAAATAAAGTTTTACTGTAGTAAGCTGGGGCTGGGAAACTGTATCGGCCCAGCTGTTTCCTACTCCTGTAACACTTACATCCTTCGGAACCTTCTTCCCGCTTTCCCTGAGTGCAAGAATAGCACCATGAGCGATCCTGTCTGTAGCACAGATCACACCATCCAGATCCGGGTATTCCCTGAGCAGTCTCATTGTTTCGTTATATCCACCCTGCATTGTATAATCAGATTTGCCGATTATCAGCTCATCTGTATCAATACCGGCTTCAATAAAGGCCTTTTCAACGCCCTTTCTTCTTGACTGCCCAACAGCAACATCCTCTTCATCAACTCCGACGTACGCTATATGCTTTCTCTTTTTCAGCATAAGCTGGGCAATATCCATCATACAGTGAACATCATCATGATAAACAGAAGATACTCCATTAAAACTCTGCCCGGTAACAACAATCGGAACAACCGAATTATCGATTGCATCCTTCAGATGTGGTGTCATAACCGTACCCATCAGAATGATTCCATCCATGCGTCCCTTCTGCATGGATTCAATGAACTTTACTTCCTTTTCCTTTTCGCCATCAGTACAGGCAAGAATAAATGAATAATCATTTGCCTTTAACCCTTCTGCAATTCCTTCCATGATCTGCGACATGGAATCAGAATGGATATAAGGCACTATAACTCCTATCTGTCCACTCTTTCCCGTTCTCATGGTCTGTGCAAGGGCATTGGGCGAATAATTATTTAGTTCTACTACTTTTCTGATTTTTTCTCTTTTTTCATCGCTCAGTGAGCCACCATTAAAGTATCTGCTTACCGCTGCGGTAGATACACCAGCCTGTTCAGCTACTTCTTTTATTGTCATACTTTAATTCTCCTGTAATCAATTAATGATTCTTCGCAATATATATAACACTTATTTGAAATGTGTTAACAGCCATACAAATCCATATGCCGGAATGCCAACAGCCTTCGCTTCTCTTTGCTCGCCTGTTAACATATCCTCGTATTCTTCAACTTCGTTAACCCAGGCAGTCTCGTCTCTGTCACTGAAATTAAACAAAGCTATAAGCTTCTCGCCTTTGTAGTATCTTCCAACTCCAAGGATATGATCATTCCAGGTTTCAACTATCCAGGTATCAGCTGCATTTTCAAAAACCTTATAAGCGCTTCTAAGCTTTGTAAGTTTCCTTATTCCATCATATATCATTTCTTCTCTTGAGCCCTGCTCCTTACGTCTGGCTACGCTCTTCCAGTCAAGATTTCCTCTGTGGAGATAACGGCTGTCATCTGCCTTATGAGGATCATTATGATAGGAATAATCATTCAGCTGACCTATCTCATCTCCACTGTACAGAACCGGTATACCGCTCTGTGTCAGTAGAAAAGCGTGAAGCATAAGATCCAGTCTCACATATTTGGTGAGCTTATCTCTTCTCATTTCAAATTCGGCTGCTTCTATTCCTGATAGCGAGGCTGTAGTTCCACAGAGCCTTGCATCTCCAAGTCTTGGATCATCATTATAAAGCTCACCTCTTGCATCACTTCCGGGCCATGCCCCCTTCAGATAATCATTCAGATATTTCTTATGGGGAACCTCCTCCATACCGAACTGTCTGAGATAATCATAGTCAAGTCCCCAGCCTATATCATCATGACATCTGAGATAGTTTAAGAACACGTACTGTTTAGGCAGTGCAAATACTGTTCCAAGCTGATGCTTCAGGAGCCTTACATCCTTTGTTGCCACAGTATGCCAGGTGCTGGCCATAGTCGTAACATTGTACAGCATATGACATTCCGGCTTATCAACTGAACCAAAGTACGGAACCACCTTTGAAGGTTCCATGACAACCTCTCCAAGAAGGAGTGTGCCGGGACACACAACCTCAGCAGCAATTCTCATTATTCTAACAAGACTGTGAACCTCCGGAAGATTACGGCAGTTTGTTCCAAGGGTTTTCCATATATAGGGAACTGCATCCAGTCTGATAATATCTACTCCCTGATTACAGAGGTACAGCATATTGGCAGTCATGTCATTAAACACAACAGGATTACGATAATTCAGATCCCACTGATATGGATAGAAGGAGGTCATGACAACCTTCTTAGCCTCATCACACCAGGTGAAATTGCCAGGTGCCGTCTGAGGGAAAACCTGTGGAACTGTCTGTTCAAACTGATTCGGAATATCCCAGTTATCAAAGAAGAAATACCTGTCCTGATACTCTTTCTCTCCGGCCCGGGCCCGTCTTGCCCACTCGTGATCCTCGCTGGTATGATTCATGACAAAGTCAAGACAAACGCTTATTCCTCTGCTGTGACAGTCTTTAGAAAGCTCAGCAAGATCCTTCATTGTTCCAAGACTTGGCTGAACCTTTCTGAAATCCGAAACCGCATAGCCACCATCACTTCTACCCTCCGGGCTTTCAAGCAGCGGCATAAGATGAATATAATTAACCCCGCATTCTTCTACATAATCAAGATGCTGCTTTACACCCTTCAGATTTCCTGCAAAGCAGTTGGTATACATCAGCATACCCAGCATCTCATTTCCGGCAAACCAATCCTTGACTACAGCCCTTGCCTCGTCCCACATCTTAAGAGTCTTACTTCTTTTCTTGTAATAATCAAAAAGCATGTCCGTAAAATAATCAAAGGCCTGCTGATCGTTATTATAAAGCTCTGCGTATAACCATTTCAGTTCATCATAATGAGGCTCCAGCCTCTCTGAAAATGTTTTATCCCATTTCTTTTTCTTTTCCATCATTTTTCCTCTGTCATTTTTTATAATTTTGATGTATTTGATGTTTTAGTGTTTTTGGCGTTTTTTGAAACCTTTTTGTAATCGTTTTCACTCTTATCTTTCATTATAAAAAAAGTGCCTGCCAAACGCAAGCACTTTCTGAAAAATTTTACTCTCTTATACTCCGATTAAGATTGATAATTTCATCTGTATTACTCAGTTGAAATTGTATTCCCCTATCATAATCTGTAACATATTTAACTAAATCAGTCCCAATGGTAATACTGGTTTCATCATCCATTTTAAATGTGAAGTCAACAATGCCATCCGCAACAAATTCCATTTTATCTTTATCATCTATTTCCACTTCTATTTTTACTTTTCTAAAAGCATTAATATACTCATCGATCATAGCAGGATCCTTGGTAGAAAAACTCTCATACCCATTTTCTCCGCCAAACCCCACAATAAGCTCTACTGGTTTAGTTTTTCCTTCGATAATATTTTGGAAAGTCTCATCTGTAAATACACGTTCTATATCATAATTCGACTCTATATTATCTTTATTACAGCCACTAAGTAATGTGCCGCAAGACAATATGAATATAACGAATATCAGTATTCTTTTCATCTTCAGGAAGAATCGTAATATCATATTATTTTTTAGCCTCCATAATTCATTGATGTCTTAGGTAACATTTTTTTATAGAATCATCTCCATACCAATTTTCTGAGGCTGAAGTCCGAGTGATTCATAAAACTTCATCGCCCCCGGATTACATGTCCAAACATTTAAAGTGATGTTATAAAATCCGATCTTTTTTGCATATTCCAAAACATAGTCATATAGCATTTTTCCTACATGCTTTCCTCTGCATTTTTCATCCACGCAGATATCATCAATATAAAGCGTTTTTATGTCCGTCATCACAGAATCATCAACTTCCTGTTTATGAACGCAAAATGCATGTCCAAGAACATAGTCATTTTCATCCACACATACAAAGACCGGTGTAGTTGAACCATTGATAATAGATTTCAATTCTTCTTCATTATACTTAGTTGCCGGTCCTTTAAATAGATCAGGTCGACCGATATGATGAACCATATCAACCTGAACCAACAGTCTTAATAATCCTGAAATATCCTTTATTTCAGCTCTTCTTACTAGCATCTTTCTCACTCCTCTTGGCTTTCTTAGGTTTCCTTTCGGGCAGTTCTGCATACATGCCTTCGAGTAATTCTTCGATCAAATCCGCATCTTCATATCTGTCAAATACATGCATAAGTGTTTTTGAGCCTTCATACGGATAACGTAGTTCTGAATCTGCCAGCAGCCTATCCGATGTCGTCGTTCTCTTCAAAAACAGTTCATTACCACAAATGTCACCTATCAGCTTTCCATTATAATATACAAGAAATCCGCCCATCATAGATTTTATGACGATATCACCGGTTGCCGAAAAAACCTCACGAACATATTCATTAAAATCATTCACTATGATTACCTCCTTAAAATCCCAAACGCTTTTAAATTTAATGCTCCATATAAAAACCATATGTAGAAATACCATAAGACAAGTGTAATTGCAGGATAATCAATTCCAGCTATTTTCATAACAATTGCTATCATAATCATAACCATAGAAAAAATATGAAACCATATTATTTTTTCTTTTCTATCCACAATAAGATGAATGATAGTCGCTGGCATAAAGGAATAATCCATACATATCACAAGTACCCCCACTACTCCATACCATTTTAGTGTCATTCCTTCATAAAACACGCCAGCAATAGCCAAAGTTGTTGCTATAAAAACAAATACATCTATAATTTTTGAAACCTTGCGTAGTTTTACCATAATATTTTATATCACTCCTCTACAAACTCCGATGTGACATTGAAAATAAAACAAAAATATAAATAACGACCACAAGCTGCTGCCTGTGGTCATTATCTTTTATACTAAACCATATTCTTTAAAAAGCTTCTTCTGTAATTCCGGATCAGTAGTTGCAGCCTTTAATTCATCGATACGATTATCCTGTATAAG
>CADBMW010000196.1 GCA_902795855.1 uncultured Lachnospiraceae bacterium | reverse complement strand
GTTCAGCCAGAGATACCTCAGCCGGTTGCACCACAGGCACCAGCACAGGAACCTGATTTTGAAAAAGAGATCCCTCTTCAGGGTAATATATTTGATTCGGAACCAATTTATGCAAACCCAGCAGGACAGAGTGCTCCACAGCCATTTGTGCCAGGACCTCAGCCAATGAATCAGCAGCCAGAGGCACCGAAGCCATTCGTGCCGGGACCTCAGCCAATGAATCAGCAGCCAGAGGCTCCAAAGCCATTTGCTCCGGAACCACAGGCAGCACCAATGAATCAGGGACAGTCACCTATCCCTCAGCCGTTCATACCACAGCAGACAAATATGCCGCAGCAGACGAACGTGCCGCAGCAAACAAATATACCGCAGCCTACACCGTTCCCACAGCCGGCGCCTCAGCCAATGAATCAGCAGCCAGAGGCTCAAAAGCCATTTGTGCCGGAGCCACAGCAGACACCGAAGCCATTTACTCCGGAACCACAGCAGGCACCGAAGCCATTTGCTCCGGAACCACAGGCAGCACCAGTGAACCAGGGACAGTCACCTATCCCTCAGCCGTTCATGCCACAGCAGACAAATATGCCACAGCAGGCTAATATACCGCAGCCTACACCATTCCCGCAGTCATTTACACCGGGACCACATGCAGCGCCTGCACCTCAGCCTGAGGCACCAAAGCCAATGAGTCAGCCAGAGGCACCAAAGCCGGAAGCTCCGGATATGACTAAGAAAACCGGACTTACTGAACAGCTGACAGGACTGGATCTGGATAAAGTCAGAGAGGCTAATAATCTGGAAAAACCTGCACAGCATACTTCTATGCAGGAACTCAGTCTTGATGATCTGGGAATGAATATGAATGAACCTCGCCCTCATCTCATCAGAGAGAGAACCGGTGAGAAGATATATATAACAAAGGATGAATTTAAGATTGGAAAATCAAAAGTTCATGCTGATTACGCGTTGGAAAACAATTCTGCAATAAGCAGAGTTCATGTAGTTGTCATCAAGAGAAATGGTGTCTGCTACATGGAGGACAACAATTCCACCAATGGAACATTTGTGGATGGAAAGAGACTTGAACCCGGAAGAGAGATACTTCTGAAGGCAAATATGAGCATTATTCTTGGAGATGAGTGTTTCACATATCTCCTGAGAGACGAGGTATAAGACATGGAGTATGAAGCAACATATAATACTGACATAGGAATCAGAAAAAGTACCAACCAGGATTCAGTCGCACTCAGAATCATAGATACTCCTGACGGACAGGTTGCCTTTGCCATAGTATGTGATGGAATGGGCGGTCTTGCAAAAGGAGAATTGGCATCAAAAGAAGTAATAATGTCATTTTGCAGATGGTTTGATGAAGAATTTGTATCCCAGGTATCAGAGGGAACATTTACTGCACTGAGACTTAGAGATGATTGGAACAGTATAATCCAGACTGAGAACAGACTTCTGGGAATATATGGTTCGGACAATAACATAATGCTTGGTACCACAGTATCAGCAATACTTATGTATAAAGAAGATTTTTATATTGTACATGTAGGCGATAGCCGTGTCTATGAACTTACAGACAACCTCAGAATACTTACAAAGGATCAGACCTTTGTTGCAAGAGAAGTAGCAGCCGGAAGAATGACTCCGGACGAGGCAAAGATAGATCCGAGACGAAGCGTACTGCTGCAGTGCGTTGGCGCATCAGCAACCGTTAATCCGGATTTCCTTAAAGGAAAGGTTCAGAGAAACAGCGTGTACTTTGTATGCTCAGACGGTTTCAGACACCAGATTTCAGAGGAAGAAATCATGGAAAAACTTGGTCCGTCAGAAGAGCAGACCATGGATGAGATAAAATATGGCTGTGTTTATCTCACCGAGCTGGTAAAGAACAGAAGAGAGACTGACAACATTACAATCGCAGCGGTAGCTGTTAAATAGGGTAAATTACAAAATGTTTACAAAAATATCAAACTTGTTTGATAATTTTAGGAAACATTTTGTAGAGTAGCCTGTGAAACAGGCTACTGCCAAATGAAATCGACAAATGTCTGCGAAGCAGACAATAGAGTGCCGGAGGCACAAATTTGTCGACTGAAATTTGGCAATTTACCAAAATATTATAATAGTTTGGGGATAGAACATGTTAAAAGAAGGTACAGTAATTGATGAGAAATACGAGATACTGAAGAAAATCGGTGAAGGCGGTATGTCCACCGTTTATCTTGCTCGTAACAACAGAATGAATATGCAGCTTGCCGTTAAGGAAATCAAGAATGATGGCTCCAAGAGTACTGAGATTCTCCTTAAAGGTCTTGAGCGTGAGGCAAATATCCTGAAGGACGTGGATCATCCGGTTATCCCTCGTATTATCGATATCGTTAAATACGGTGGAACCATCTGCGTTGTTATGGACTTCATAGAAGGTGAAAACCTTGCAGATAAGTTAAAGGAAGTAGGAGCATTTACCCAGGAAGAGGTTATCGAATGGGGACTTGAGCTTGCATCTGCTCTTGAATATCTGCACTCCATGAATCCACCTATCATATATCGTGATATGAAGCCTTCAAACGTAATGCTTAAGCCGGACGGCGGAGTTAAGCTGATAGACTTCGGTACTGCCAAGACATATGATATAGAAAATAATGCAGATACAACTGCACTTGGTACCAGAGGTTATGCTGCACCGGAGCAGTTCGGTGATGCACAGGGACGTGGTATCTACAAGACAGATGCCAGAACCGATATCTATAACCTGGGTGCAACCCTTTATCATATGGTTACCGGAAAAAATCCACAGGAGCCTCCTTATGAGATGGTGCCTATCAGACAGGTTAATCCAAATCTCTCAACAGGTCTTGAGGAAATCATTCTGAAATGTACCAAACCAAACCCTGAAGACAGATATCAGTCATGTTCAGAACTTATATACGCGCTTGAACATTATACAGAGCTGGATGACAGCTATATCAAGGCAAACAAAAACAAGGTTAAGCTTTTTGTTACAAGTGCCGGCCTTACTATACTTTTCGGTATCGTTGCTATAGCAGGAAAGGCCGGAATGAACAAGGCAGCAGCTAGTAACTATGCTGCATATATTGAACAGGGTAATGATTATAAATCCCAGGATAGTTACTCTCTTGCCAGCGTGGAATACAGAAATGCTTTTGAGCTTTCAGGAAAGGATGCAGAGGCATATGTAAAATACATCGACCTGTTTATTGATGCATCAAAGGATGCTGATTCACAGGAAGAGCTGAATCTTACAGATGGTCTTAATGTGGTTGCAAACCGAATCAAGAATGGTTATGCAGATGTTGATAAGAATGATGAAGTTCTCTATAAGATGGGACTTACCTACTTCACCGAGATAGGTGATTATGGAGCAGCTACCAAATACTTCAATATGGTAGATGATAATGATCCGGACTTTGGACTTCTTGCAGATTATTATGGAAGCATTTCTCTCATCATGTCCAGTACAAACGTAAATGTAAATGAGCTTATGGACAAGGTTAACGGATTTGCATCTTATAATGAAAAGAACTTTGCAAATGATAATAAGCAGAAATTCGAGAACTACGAAACACTGGGTAAGATATATGTAACATATCTTTCTACAGACGGAGTTCCTGAACAGGCCGAAGCCGTAATGAGTCAGGCCATCAAGGATGTAGATGACTTTGACGGCGAGGAACAGGCTAATTACTACTATATATATAGTAATGATCTTGCCGAGATATATTATTCACTGGCAGAAACCAGTGGTGATGAAGCTGATTACAAACTGGCACTTAACTATGCTCAGGAAGTAGTTGATCAGATTCAGGGTAAGGTTAATGTAGGAAAAGCACCTGACACCGAATCAGCAAAGGGATACATCCAGAGCTATGTAAATACAATGTGTCGTATAGCTGAAATATATGGAAAGATTGGTGATATGGATTCGGCTCTCGCCACCTATGAAAAGGCAGAGGGTGAAATGGGAGAAGGAAATGAAAATGCCATTAAGGTATATTCAGAGCATTTGAACTTCCTGTATTCCCAGTACGAAGAAAAAGAACAGGATCCGGGCAGATGGAGTTCAGCTGAAAAGAAAAAGATAATAGCTGTATATGATGCCGGAAGTAAAATAGAAGGAATCGAGACAAATCCTAACTGGATTAAGCGTTCTTCAGTAATGAGCGGACTTAAAGACGGAAGTCTTGGTTCAGGGGAAGGGGAGTGATAATATGATATTTAACGTAATGTTTTATGGCGGTTTAGTATTATTCATCCTTTTCCTTATAGCAACAGTAGCATTGTTCTTCCTGTTAAAAATTCCTAAGGCATTGGGTGTTGTAACAGGACAGACACAGAAGAAGGCTATAGAAGAAATAAGAAGCGGTGGAAGAGCTTCCACCAGCAAGAGAGGTAAAGGAAGCTTCATTCAGGCCAGAGATGTTGGAACTGCAAGCGGAACCCTTAAGGAATCCGGAATCAGCTTTGGCAGAAAGAAGGAAGAAAAGCGAAGCAGTGATGCAGCGGCTTCACTGGCAGAAAAAGCAGCTAATGATGCAAAGAAAGCTGTGGAAGAAGCTACGGCATCTAAGCAGTCAAAAAGAAGAGCCGGAAAGAAACAGATTGACGAAAGCGAAGCAACAGAGGTTCTTACATATAACGAAAGTAAGAAGAAGGAGCTGGGCGAAGAAACCACTTCTATTCTGGAAGAAGAACAGTCAACTGCCGTATTATCTGAAGGCGGCGATGATGATGCAACAGATGTTCTCACATCAGGCGGAAGTTCTGAAACAGCAGGACAGCATCGCAGTGTTGCGGAATCAGACGATGACGCAGCAACAGATGTTCTGAAGTCAACGGATCTCAGGAATAATCCGGAGGAAGAAGAAACCACTGATATCCTCAGAACTGCTCCTGCAGCAGTAGACTTTGACGATGAGTCAGATGAGGTTCTCGAAGAAGATACAACCGACATTCTTACAAGCGATATGGAAAGTAAGTTTGCCGAGAATGAGATATATGGAACATATAATCCTGAAATGACAGCTGTTCTAAGATCCGATATAACTCCGGGCGAAGATTCAGTACATTCGGGAGCAAGAAATATCGAGGGTATTACCATACTATACAGTGAGACAATCGTCCATACGGATGAATGTCTGTAGGTGAGAGGAGAGAAAAGGATGGAAATAAAAAATAAAGGAAAGGAAAAGGGATACAGGCCGCTTTATCTCAGGGCGTTTGCTGTTTTCATGGCTGTAGCCATGATTCTGTCGGTTATCTATGTCAGCCATAGAAGAGACAGAGTTCACGCCGATGAAGGTTCTCCTGTAGTACTGGATCCTGCGGTAAGTGATACCTCATATCTTACGGGAATCGCAAAATTTGGTACTCATGAAACAACCACCAAGAATTATGTGGTAAATGTCCCTGCATCAGGAATTGTATTTACGCTTCCAAAAGTAGATCCAGATTCCGATACATCAAAGAGTATGGGAGCTTGGGTGGTAAAATATACAGGGACTGATTCTTCTGAAGTAACTGAATATTATCCAAAGAGTACTGAACAAGAAGACATTAAATCAACACTTGTTTCAGCAGGAGTTGATGAAGACTCGATTAGTTTTGCGGAAACTTCTCTCCATATTATTAAACATTTTATTCCGGTATGGTATGTGGGAAGTGAAAGTGGTGTAAATACTATTACTTCAACTGCTGGTACAACAACTGCAACCTGCAAGGTTACAGTTGAAACCCATTATAATGAAGGAATTAATGAAGTTACTTCCCAGCTGAAGAATGTAGACGCTTCTACAACTTATGTGGATGTAGCTACAATAAGTATCAAGACTTATGCAATAAGTGAACTTGGGGAATCAGGTTCAAATAAGGATAAGAACTTAGCCTTTACTGATGCTGATACTTCAACCACAGCTGGAGAGTATTACTACGGAACTATTGCATACAGTTTGGCTGCTGGTGAACACTCTCCTAAGCCTTGTGATACATTTAATGAACTTAATGACAGTTTCCAAATACCAAGTTTTGCTGCTGATGGTGAATATACTGCCACAAAAACTGTAACCATACCTTGTAAAGAAGGCGCTATAGCCACAAAAACAAAAAAGCTTACAAGAAACTTTTATGTTGTAACTTCAATTCAGGCTGCTGGTACTGAAGGAGAAATTGCGAAAACATACGATCCTGATACTTCAAATGTTATAACAATTCCTGCATCTGGAAAGTATAATCCTAAGAATGCTATAACTGTAACAGTAAAGACCGATGCGCCTGCTGATATAACTGCAGGATCAACGGACAAAACACTGAGTGTTACTTCAAAGGGAGCAGAATTAGATTCAGTTTCAGGAAAAACACTATATAAATATGAAGTTGCTATCCCGGGATCAGCTGCGGATAATAATGGCACTACACCTTCATATACCATAACTGTAAAAGAAACAGCAGATAATGATATCAAAGATACATATACTGTAAATGTAACATATGGAAATGGTCAGCCGACATTTAAGGATCCTAAGATAAATGATGCAGCTGCTTCTGAAGCAGTAGTAAAGACCAACACTGCAAAGCTGGGTATTACTACTTCTGTAGATACTGAATCAGGTGCGAAGATAACAAAGGCTGAGCTTTATAAGGTCAGCTCTTCAACTGCTGACGTAAGTGGTGATCCGGCAAAGTCTTCTACATTTAATCCTACAGTTGTATCAGGTGATGCAACATTTTCTGACGTGGCTCTTACTCTTGGAGAAAACTTCTTCAAGGTTAAGGCATATAGTGATTATGATTTAGCCGGAGTATCTGATGCATTTTCAGTATTCTATGATAATAAGGCTCCTGTGGCAGACAAGGTTGTAGTAGGTCAGACGAATACAAGCTATGGTGGAACAGCTTCATTATCTGAAGCCGTATTTACAGTTCCAAATCCTATTACCTGTAAGGAAAACGCTACTGTTACAATAGATGTAAGTGATAAGCAGTCAAATAATTCAGCCGGTAGCGGAGTGTCTCTGGTAACTATAAATGGTGAAACATGTATAGTAACGGATGGTAAAGCTACATATACTATAACTGCAGATAATAACAAGACAGCAGGTGGCGACCTCAGTCTTCCGGTTGTTATAAAAGATTATGCTGGAAATGAAACATCTTATACTGTAAATCTTAAGTATTTAAATGAAACAATGACTATTACTTCTGAAGTTTTACCTGCAAAGGTAAGCGACGATAATAGTTTCTTCAAGTGGGATAATCCTGCAAGTCCTGCTATAAAGGTAAATTACACAGTAGAGACCTATGCTGAATTAGATCTGACAAAGACTACAGTTACAGCAGGTGGTTCATCTTCAAGTCTTACCCTTACAAAGAGCTCAGAGGTGGGCGAGGACGGAAAACTCACATATACAGGTACATATAATTATGTTCCAACTGCAAACGCGATGAACTTCCAGATTGTCATGTCTGCAGAAAATGTAAATGGAGTAACCGGTTCAGATACTACTGAAGTAAGACATATTGATATTACAGATCCTGGTGCTTCTGTTTCAGTAGATTCCTCAAGTGTATCTGGAGAAAATGGATGGTTTTATAATCTTGTACTTCTTGTAACAGTTGATGATGGAACCATATCATCAGGAATCGCAAGCATTACAGGCTCTAACACAGATCAGTCTTCATATACATTAACTGGAAATTATTTTATAGCAGTTGTAAATCAGTCAGATGATCCAACAGGTACTCCTGTAGAGCTTGTTGTAACTGATAAAGCGGGTAATTCCTTTAAACATGAAGAAACTTACAAGGTTGATAATACAGCTCCGGAGATTACGCTTACTGTAAATGGAATATCATATGATCAGATAACCAATCCGTTCTCATCGGATCCACATATATCATATGCAACCAGCGATACCATAAGTGGTGTTGATTCCTATTCAGTCACTGTAACAGATGGCTCTAAAACTGTTACAGTAAATGATACATCTTTAAGTGGTAAGTCCCTTGGCACTATCCTTGAAAAAGAACTGGATGATGCTACAAATTATACTGTATCAATCAGTCTTAAGGATACAGCCGGAAAGACAAGCTATGCATCTACAACATTCAGGGTTGATACTAATCCACCTGTTGTAACAGCAGATATAATCAGTCCGGCCAGCTCAGTTAAGAGTGCTTATCCTAAGGTATTTAACCAGAATGTAACTGTAAGATTTACAGCTAAGGATGTAAACCTGTCTGGTCCTGGAGATATCACAGTAGTTGATTCCATAGGACATTCAGTAAATCCTACCTGGAATCAGCAGGGCGACGGAACCTGGGTTGGAGATGCTACACTTTCAACTGAAGGTATATATAACATCAAGGTGACTGCAAAGGACGGAGCTCAGAACCCAGAAAGTAAATCAGTATCATTTACGATCGATAAAACAGCACCTGTTCTTACAACCATGATCAATGGTGCCGCTGTTACAGGAAATGCAGGTTATTTCGGTGCTGCAGTTAATACAAGCGTGGGCGTAAGTGATGCAAATGAAGATACACTGGATGTTTCAGCAGTAATAAGCCGTACAGATTTTGCAGGGGCTGTTACCACAGAAACATTTACAGGAAAAGGACCTTTCGTGCTTGATAAGGAAGGTGTATATTCCATAACATATTCTGCAACAGATAAAGCAGGTAACCCTGCATCAGCAACTGTAAGCTGTATAGTGGATCTCTCAAATCCTAAGCCTGTTGTAAATATCAATACAAAGTATCCTAAGATGAAGGGATTCTATAACCAGGCAAGTGTTGATATGACACTTGAGGTAAATGATCCAAGCGTTCTTGCTTCAGACATAGTTGTAAAGGATAATGATAAGGTGGTTCAGGTTAACTGGACAGCAGCCGGTGGAAAGCTTACTGCTCCTTATTCAGTATCCAGTGAAGAGAAGCATACTATAGAAATCTCAGTAAAGGACCTGGCTGGAAATGCTGCATCAACAAGTGAGACATTTGAAATAGACAGAACAAAGCCAAAGGTTACAACTAAGGTTAACTCAGTTGAATACAATGAAAAGGATGATTATTATTCATCCAACACTACATCATCTATAGCTGTATCAGACAAGAATGATGATCCTAGTGATGTAACACTTGTAGTTCATTTCTATGGAAGTGATGGAAGTGAAAGTACTGAAACAAAGAAAGGAAAGGGTCCTTTCAAGTTCTCCAAGCAGGGTAAATATGTGCTGGATTACAAGGCTGTTGATAAGGCCGGAAATGAAAGAACCAAGACTATAGGCTTCTATATTGATAAGGGCAAGCCTGTAGGAAATATGTATATCAAGACCGAGAAGCCTGCCAAGTTTAAGAAGTATCATGCTTCTTACAGCAATAAAGTGGGAAGATTCAAGGCTCGTAAGAATCAGGAAGCTTATTCCTATGGTCAGTATTACAATAAGAATGTAACTATAGAATTTAACTACTACGATACTAATATCGATTCCATTACCATTACCGATGGTTCTGAAGAGCTGATCCCTGAGTGGACAGAGAAGAATGGCTACGGAAAAGGTACAGTAACTGTTTCTTCCCAGGGACATCACGTAATTAAGATGACACTGGAAGACAGAGCCGGAAATAAGACAAAGTATACAAGTGGTTCTAAGATTCTTAATTTCTATATTGATAAGACTGCACCATCTATCGTAACTAATGTAAATGGTTCCTCATCTTCAGAGGGTTCAACAGTTTCCATGAATTCTTCAGGAACAGTTGGCGTATCTGTAGTTGATACCTACAAGGATCCGGATGATCTTACAAGAGTTGCAACAATTAAGTCACCAGGCGGTGGAACAAATGTTGAAACTGCAAAGGTTAAGGAAGGATCAGAAAGCTTCGCAAACGAAGCAGATTACAGTATTGAATATACTGCCATCGATAAGGCAGGTAACAAGAGCCAGCCTAAGAGTGTAGCCTTCAGAGTAGATAAGACTGCACCTGAACTCAGTATTTCAAGTACAGCAAAGAATGGTGCTTCAACAGATGCTGTTGATGTAACATTCAGTATAAAGGAGCCATTCTTCAACGACATGACCTCAAGTAAGATCGAGGTTTACAAGAAGGTGGATGGCGCTAGAGAAGCACATGTTAAGTCCATAGACTTTATGCCAAGAAGTGGAAATGACTCAAAGACCGATTCCTATGAAGAAGATGGTGAATACAGATTTGTATTTACAGCTTCCGATAAGGCCGGAAATGATGCAAGCGAGAGCCATACATTCATACTTGATGGTTCCAAGCCGGTTATCACACTTTCAGGTGTTAAGAACTATGACAAGACAGAAAAGAACGTAGAGCTTGGCATCCAGGTAGACGAAACCTTCTACCTTACAAATAAGGTAACACTTGAAGGAACAAGAACAGACATTGATGGCAAGAAAAATGACATCAAGTTCGACGACTTCCCTTCAAGCAGTGCTAAGATAGCAGTCCTTAAGGAAATGTTCAAGGAAGACGGAATCTACGATATAACCGTAACCTCCGTTGATAAGGCCGGAAACAGTGATACGAAGACACTTCACTTCACAATAGATACCGAGCCACCTATCATTGATTCTCTTGAGGAATATGACGGCAAGAAGGTTAACGCATTTACATTTGATAAGCCACTGGATGATCTGGTTAAGGATCTTACAGTTTGTGAGATCAAGCTTTACATGGACGGTGTTGAATATGATGGATCAACATCACTTCCTGATGGAACACATGTATTTAAGATAGAAGCAACTGACGAGATGGGACATACCTCAATAAAGGAAGTAACCTTCGTACTTGATACAATGGGACCAAATATCATAGTAACAGGTGCTGAGGACAAGGCAAATCTCAAGGATGCAACACAGGTTGGCGTAAGCGTAGAGCT
The DNA here is from genome assembly GCA_902795855.1 of uncultured Lachnospiraceae bacterium. GTDB lineage: Bacteria > Bacillota > Clostridia > Lachnospirales > Lachnospiraceae > Eubacterium_Q. The sequence goes on along the minus strand of CADBMW010000196.1, from coordinate 16,931 downwards.
GGATGGAGACTTCCTCGATTACGTAACAGTTAACGGAGAAGCAGTTGCAGTATCCGATAACAAGTGCGAGATAAATGTAAACAAGAGAGGAAAGTACAACCTCAAGGCTGCCGCCAGTGATGAGGCAGGAAACAAGACAGAAATCGACATCAACTTCAGATATGGTAGCGGATGGTTATGGCTGCTGTTCGTTGGAGGCGGTGTAATACTTCTTGCAATCATCCTTCTCCTCCTTCTTAAGAGAAGAAAAACTGACGAGTAATATGTAACTTATGATGACATCAAAGGACTGTATGAAAGATTCGTACAGTCCTTTTTATTGTTAGGAAGCTGTTGTTTTCGTCCAAATAAAAAAATGCTTTACTATGTAATAATGAGATGTTACAATGTAAGTTGCTGTTTGGGGGACACAGCATAGACGCAGATGTTTAGTAAATTAAAATGGAAAATTGAAAAAGGAAGTGTTCTATGAAAATGTTGAAAAAAGCTATTGCTATAGTATTGACAGCAGCATTCCTCGTGACAACATTGCCGACATTTGAGTTTAACAGATCAAAAGGTGTATCCGCAGCAACCGGATCCGAAATAGTTGCAGACGCAAACAGCTGGGTTGGAATAACCCCTTACGTATGGGGAGGAACAGACCTGACAACAGGTTGTGACTGTTCCGGATTTGTATGTGCTATTTACAAGAGACATGGTCTTGATTTCGTTGCCACTTATGGCATCAGATCAAGCTACGATATGTATAATAATGTATCCAAGTATGGTGAGATAGTAGGAAATACTATGGATGCTGTACAGGATGGATATATTATCCTGACCAATATGGATTCCAATGGTCCGGGTCATGCAACAATCGGTGCGGTGGATGCAAATGGTAATAAGGAAATAATCCATGCTGCAAATACAAAGAGAGGTTGTGTAAGAGACAGTCTTACCTGGTATCTTACTTCAACCAATATAGTTGCGGTTATTAAGCCATATATTCTGGATGGTGTTGTTGTAAATAATGAAACAAGTGCCGGAGTTGTTGTAGAGCAGCCGGTTATCAAGACGGCAGAGGAGCTTGCGGCAGAGGCAGCAGCTGAGGAACAGGCAAAGGCAGTTAATCCTGGTTATCCTTATGAGCTGCAGACAGAAAAGATAGCGCCTACATCAGGTGCTGATGCAGTAAAATGGCTTCAGACTGCATTAAATAATGTAAATGGAGAGAACCTGGAAGTAGATGGATACATGGGTCCTCTTACAAAGAAAGCGATAAAACGTTTCCAGAAGGCATGCAACCTTAAGAAGAAAAACGGCAAGGCCAATAAGGAAACTGTCACAAAGCTTACCAGTGTACATCTTATAAATCAGATGGTAACCGGTATAACAATGAATAATGAAGAGCTTTCTGTTATAGATGAAGGTCAGCAGCTTCAGATGCAGGCTATAATATCACCTTCAGAAGCAGGAGAGGCAGCAGTTAAGTGGACCTCTTCCAACAAGAGTATATGTTCTGTTACAGCAGACGGTATCATTAAGGGCGTGAAGGCAGGTACAGCAGTACTCAGAGCTTCAACTGCAAATGGTATCGCAACTGAGAAGCTTATAACAGTTCAGAAATCAAAACGTAAAAATGAATGGTACAAAGGACGCTATTATAATGCCAATGGAAAGCAGAAGAAGAAAGCTATTGGTTCATGGCATAAGGTAGGTTCATACAAATGGTTCGGTGATACTTCCGGATGGCGTGCCCGCAATCAGTGGGTTAAGATTGACGGCAAGAACTATTATTTTGATGAATATGGTTATGCTGTTAAGAAGAAATGGAAGAAGATCAGCGGAAAGTGGTACTATTTCAAGAAAGATTGTTCTCGTGCAGAGAATGAATGGATAAAGGGAAGACGTCTGAATAAGAAGGGCGTCAGAACTTCAGGTAAATATGCCTGGGAAGAAACAGACGCCGGTTGGACATTTACCGGACCGGACGACTGGTTTGCAGCAAGTACTACCATTAACATAAATGAAAAAGCATATTCATTTGATGAAAATGGATTCTGTACTAATAAATAAGAGGAGATTCAACATGAAGAAGGCAAAAAGAAATGCGGTAATTATACTTTTACTCTTTGCTTTGATTACAGCAGGTTTAGTATATTCCGTACTCGAAGGACTTGGAAAGGATGCCATAGGTAAGGCTAAGGATATTCCTCTCGGTCTTGATCTACAGGGTGGTGTCAGCGTAACCTACGAGGTACTCGAGGATGACGCAACAGATGAAGAAATCAGCACAACAATTGATAAGCTGCAGCGAAGAGTTGATACATACAGCCCTGATGCAGAAGTTTATCGACAGGGTAATAAGCGTATAGTTGCTGAAATACCGGTAGATACAAGTAAGTATGATCCTAATGAGATTCTTGATTCACTTGGACGTCCTGGAAAACTGGAGTTCCTTGATCCTACAAACTATGAGAAGTTTGCAGCAGGTTCAACTGATTATGAAGCTGCACTTACAGGATCAGATGTAAAGAATGCACAGGGTGGACGTATTCAGGAGAATACAGGTGCCGATGAATATATAGTTTCACTTCAGTTTACTGATGAAGGTGGAGAGAAATTCGCCAAGGTAACAGGAGACAATGTTGGAAATCCTGTTTATATCATATACGATGGTTCTGTAGTAAGTGCTCCAACAGTACGTGAGCAGATTTCCGGAGGAAGCGCTCAGATAGATGGTATGGCAGATTATGATGAAGCTTCAAATCTTGCAAATACCATTAAGATCGGTGCTCTTCCACTTACACTTTCAGAGCTCTCATCACAGGTAGTAGGAGCTAAGCTTGGTACTGACGCTCTCAGAACTTCACTTATTGCAGGTGCTATAGGTCTCTGCCTTATATTCCTGCTTATGATTATTGTATTCAGACTTCCTGGATTTATTTCAGCTGTAGCTCTTTCAGTATATACAATGCTTGAGCTTTTCTTCCTGAATGCACTTCATATTACACTTACCCTTCCGGGTATAGCCGGTATCATACTTTCCATAGGTATGGCTGTCGATGCAAATGTTATCATCTTCACCCGTATCAAGGAAGAAATTGGTGCAGGTAAAACAGTTAAGACAGCAGTTAAAGCCGGATTTGAAAAGGCTATGTCTGCTATCATAGATGGAAATATCACAACGATTATAGCTGGTATCGTGCTTCTTATCATGGGTACTGGTACAGTTAAGGGATTCGCAAGAACACTTATCCTCGGTATCATTCTCTCCATGTTTACAGCACTTGTTATCACAAGACTTCTGTTAAATTCTTTTGTTTCACTTGGTGCTATCAAGAAGGGACTTTACGGAGCTGCAAAGAAACCAAAGATTACAAAGTACTCAAAGGGCTTCAAATATGCAGGTACCTTCTCTGCTATCGTTATAGTTATGGCACTGGCATTCCTGTTCATTAACAAGGGCATGGGAAGCAGAGGAAATACTCTTAACTTCTCACTTGAGTTCAGTGGTGGTACATCTACATCAGTAACATTTAATGAGAAATATTCACTTCAGCAGGTTGAGGAAAAGGTTCTTCCTGTATTTGATGAGATAGGTATAGATTCAAGTAAAATTCAGATTCAGATAGTTGATGATTCAAATCAGGTTGTATTCAAGTCAGTAAACCTGGATGAAGCAAAGCGTAAAGAACTGTCTTCAAAACTGAAGGAATCATTTGGGATCACAGATGACAAGATTGATTCAGAGAATATCTCAAGCACCATCAGTCAGGAAACTCAGAGAGACGCTATTCTGGCAGTCGTTATAGCATCTATCCTTATGCTTATTTACATAGCTATAAGATTCAACGATGTAAGATTTGGTGCCAGTGCGGTGCTTGCTCTTATCCACGACGTTATGTTTGTATTCTTTGCATATGCAGCACTGTACCTTTCAGTTGGTGGTACATTCATTGCATGTATGCTTACCATAGTAGGTTACTCAATTAACTCATCTATCATCATATTCGACCGTATCCGTGAGAATCTGAAGATAATGAATGTTGAGAAGCATGGATATGCTGAAATAGTTGATACAAGTATTTCACAGACATTTACAAGAAACATATATACAAACCTGACTACATTCCTTACCATCCTCATGCTGTATATCCTGGGTGTTGCATCACTTAAGGAATTCACATTTACACTTATGGTTGGTGTTGTAGCCGGAACATATTCATCTATCTGTATAACAGGACCACTTTGGCTGTGGCTGAGAAGTCATATCAAAAAGAAGGAAGCTGTACAGTTAGAGAAGAAAAAAGCATAATTGCTGTAGATTATAATTTGCATTATATTTACGAAATGTAATGCCTTGCAGCGTTCAATGAAGGAAGTGTGCCCTAAACAGGCACACTTCTTTAGTAGAAAGCAAAGTAGATTTACTTTAAGGGGTGGGATATGAAACAGGATTGGCGTATATTTGCTAAAACAGCAGACTTTAATTCCATATCAAAAAAATACGGTATAGATCCGGTTACTGCCAGAGTTATCCGTAACAGGGACATTGAGACTGATGCCGATTACGAATACTATCTCTTTGGTACCCTCGACTCTGTTCATGCTCCGGAGCTTATGATGGATATGGAGCTGGGGGTTGATATCATCATGGCCTCCATTGAAGCCGGCGAAAGGATCAGGGTTGTGGGAGATTACGACGTGGACGGCGTCATGTCATCCTATATTCTCTATGATGGTCTAAGGCGTGCAGGGGCAGATGTATCGGTGGACATTCCCCATAGGATTACTGACGGTTATGGAATAAATGACCGTATTATAAATCAGGCATATAATGACGGAATCCATACCATTATCACCTGCGATAACGGAATAGCAGCTGTAAATGCCATTAATAAGGCTGTGGAGCTGGGAATGAATGTGGTGATCACTGACCATCATGAACCTCAGGAAAACCTTCCCGAGGCAGATGCCATCATCGATCCTCATCAAAGCGGAGATTCTTATCCATATTCCGATATCTGCGGAGCTACAGTTGCATATAAATTCATTAAGCTGTTATTTAAGGAAATGGAAATAGAATCCGGAAGAGAGGATTATCTTGAGGAGGTGGCTCTGGCCACGGTATGCGATGTAATGCCTCTTCTGAATGAAAACAGGATATTTGTAAGAGAAGGCTTAAGATGCATGGAGAAAACTCAGAACAAGGGTCTAAGAGCTCTTATGAATGTGACAGGAATGTCAGATAAGACTCTCAGTGCCTATTCTCTTGGATTTGTTCTGGGGCCTTGTATAAATGCGGCAGGAAGACTTCAAAGCGCCATGGATGCCTTCCAGCTCCTTATATGCGAGGATGAAGAAGCTGCATATGAGAAGGCTGCCAGTCTGAAGGAGCTGAATGAAAGCCGTAAGGAGATGACTGAGGCAGGAGTAAGGCAGGCCATAGAACTGATGGATAAAGGGCTCTCGGATAAGAAATCAGATGAAGAGGGTCTGGATCAGGTGCTTGTTATCTATGTTCCCGGCCTTCATGAAAGTCTTGCGGGAATCGTGGCTGGCAGGATTAAGGAAAGCTACTACAGACCGGCCATTGTATTTACAGACAGTGAAAATGACCACACTGTGCTCAAAGGATCGGGAAGATCCATTGAAGCCTACAACATGTTCGAAAAGATAAATGTTCATAAGGATATGCTGGTGAAATTCGGAGGACATCCTCTGGCAGCCGGTCTTACCATAAAGAAGGAAAACCTGGATCAGTTCAGAAAAGTACTGAATGAAGAAGCAGGACTTACTGAAAGGGATATGCTTCCAAGACTTATGATAGACGTGCCTATGCCTATGTATTATGTGAAGATGAAGCTGGCAGAAGAGATAGAATCTCTGGGCCCCTTTGGAAAGGGAAATGAAAGTCCTCTCTTTGCGGAAAAGGGAATGGAAATCCTGGGCTACAGAATCTATGGTCAGAATAAAAATGTAATGAAGCTTAAGCTGAAGGGACAGAGAGGTTCAGTCCATGAAGTGATATATTTCAGGCCGGATGATTTTGAAAAGGATCTCAGCAACTGGTTTTCAGAAGAAGAAATGGAAAAAATGAAAAAAGGCATAGCCACAGGCAGGAAGATGGATATAGCCTACGAAGTTGGAATCAATGATTTTAATAATTCCCGAACTGTTCAGCTGGTTCTGAAGGCCTACGACGTATAGTATAGTACATCCTAAATATGGATGAAGTAAAAAAGAATAGCATGATATATGGATTAGTGTTAGAATAAAGCATACGTTAGTTTAAAACCAGGAGGTTATTATGGGTAAAAAACTTGAGGATTATGTAATTACCATTCCTGACTTTCCGAAGCCGGGGATAATGTTCAGAGATATAACAGGAATACTTCGTTCAGCAGATGGATTTAAACTTGCAATAGATGAACTTATTAAACGTCTGGAGGGAGTTGAATTTGATACCATAGCGGTAGCAGAGGCCAGAGGCTTTATTTTAGGCTCGCCGGTTGCATATGAACTGGGAAAGAAGCTTGCGCTTGTAAGAAAAAAAGGTAAGCTTCCAAGAGAGACTGTACAGAAAAGCTATGAGCTGGAATATGGCAGCGCAGTAATAGAAATGCATAAGGATTCTATATCCGAGGGTGAAAGGGTTGTTATAATAGACGACCTGATCGCTACCGGTGGAACAGTTAAGGCTTCTCAGGAGCTGATAGAGCAGCTTGGCGGAAAGGTGGTAAAGATACTTTTCGTAATAGAGCTGGAAGGACTTAACGGCAGAGCCTTATTTGATGGAATAGATGTTGAATCTATAATAAAATATCCGGGTAAATAATCTGACACTCCGTATCGGAGACAGTTGTAAATATGGAAAGGAGGAGTGAGTATGTCAGAGAATGAGAATGCTATATATGAAATGATGCAGGAACAGGTATCTGAAGGTGCCATAAATGAAGAACGCGGCCCTGTTCAGAAGATATTTAATGACAGCGCCAGGACAGGTGTACTTGCAACTCCGGAAGATTTTACCGATCCGGATGATATCTATAAAGTATTGCTGGAAAAGATAAAGCTGTACCATCCATCAGATGATTTTTCGCTTATCGAGAAGGCCTACAGGATTGCGGATGAAGCTCATAAGGGACAGAAGAGAAAGTCCGGAGAGCCATATATCATACATCCTCTCTGTGTGGCCATAATTCTGGCAGAGCTGGAAATGGATAAAGAAACCATTATAGCCGGTCTGCTTCATGATGTTATAGAGGATACAGAATATACAAGGGAAGATTTGGAGAGGGAATTCTCTCCCGAGGTTGCCATCCTGGTAGACGGTGTTACAAAGCTGACTCAGCTGAATCTTTCACAGGATAAGATAGAAATTCAGGCTGAAAACTTAAGAAAGATGTTCCTGGCCATGGCAAAGGACATCAGAGTTATAATCATTAAGCTGGCGGACAGACTCCACAATCTCCGTACTCTTCAATATCAGACTGCTGCAAAGCAGATTGAGAAGTCCAGAGAGACTATGGATATCTATGCTCCTATAGCAAACCGTCTTGGTATCTCCCGTATTCAGGTTGAGATGGATGACCTTTGCATGCAGTATCTCTATCCGGATGTGTATAAGGAGCTGAGAGAAAGCATTGGTGAGAGACTGTCTGAACGTGAAGATTTCATAAAGGATATGGTAAATGAGGTTACTTCATATATCCATGAGGCTGAGATTGAAGCGGAGATAGACGGAAGAGTAAAGCATATCTTCAGTATCTATAAAAAGATGAAGACACAGGGCAAAACCCTGGATCAGATATATGATGTATTTGCACTCAGAATCAAGGTTCAGTCTGTAAGGGACTGTTACGCTGCACTGGGTATAATACATGAAAAATATAAGCCGATACCGGGACGTTTTAAGGACTACATAGCCATGCCTAAGGCAAATATGTATCAGTCCCTTCATACCACACTTATCGGCCATGGTGGAAGACCATTTGAAATTCAGATCCGTACCTTTGATATGCATAGAACTGCTGAGTACGGAATCGCTGCTCACTGGAAGTATAAGGAAAGCGGAAGCAAGGAGGTTTCTCACGAGGAGGAGAAGCTGAACTGGCTGAGAGAAATTCTGGAGTGGCAGAAGGAAACAAAGGACAATAAGGAGTTCATGAACGCCGTAAAGACAGACCTGGATATGTTCCAGGATCAGGTTTACTGCTTCACTCCTGCCGGTGATGTTAAGCCCCTTCCAAGGGGATCAAACACCATAGACTTTGCCTATGCCATACATACGGCAGTAGGTAACAGAATGGTGGGTGCAAGAATCAATGGCCGCCAGGTGCCTATTGAAACTACCCTTCATTCCGGAGACCGTGTTGAGATCATTACCTCCCAGAATACTAAGGGACCAAGCATGGACTGGCTGAAGTCTGTAAAAAGTACCCAGGCCAAGACCAAGATAAATCAGTGGTTCCGTCAGGAGCTTAAGGAAGAAAATATCATTAAGGGAAAAAATGCCTGCGAGGAATATTGCAAGGCCAAGGGATTTTCCATGAGTGATCTTCTGAAGCCGGAGTATATGGAACCCACTCTCAAAAGATATAATTTTCCTGACTGGGATTCACTTATGGCAGCCATAGGACATGGCGGTCTTAAGGAAGGTCAGATAGTCAACAGACTTCAGGAAGAGGTCAGACGTAAAAATGAGAAGAATACCACAGATGAGGATGTGGTAAGAGAGATAAATGCCCAGCACAGACATTTCGATACTCCGAAGGGAAGTATCCAGGTCAGAGGAATACATGATGTGGCAGTGAGATATTCCAAATGCTGCTCCCCTGTTCCCGGCGACGAGATAGTGGGATTTGTAACAAGAGGAAGAGGTATCTCCATTCACAGAACTGACTGTGAGAATGTACTCTGTATGTCAGAGGCTGAACGCCAGAGGCTTATTGAGGCTGAATGGGTTTCAGAGGGCGTTTCCGAGTCTGCGGAATTTACCACAGAGATAAATGTATATGCCATGGACAGAAGCGCACTTATATTCGACCTGACCAAGGTATTTATGGAAGAGGATATACCAATCAAGAGAATTGAGGGACGAGTTAATAAACAGGGAAAATCCACTGTTAATATTCAGTTTGGAGTTAAGTCCAAGGATGACCTGAACACCCTGACCTCAAAGATCAGAAGCATAGAAGGAATCATAGATATAGAAAGAACCCAGGGATAAAACCCTGGGTTTTTGCCTACGTAAAATATACGTTATTCGCCGCTTCCCATCCAATGGTGGAGGGGCTGTCATGGCCGGGATAGACCTGGGTGTCAGCCGGAAGACATAGCAGCTTTGTTCTGATATTTTCAACGAGCGCTTCTCCATCACCTGTTGGAAAATCACTTCTACCGATACTTCCGTGGAACAGAGTGTCACCGTCAAATAGAAGACGGGTTACCTTCTCAGAATCTGTGGAAGAGGGCATCTCTATGTAGTAACACATTCCTCCTACAGTATGTCCCGGAACCTCTATACATTTGATATCAAGTCCGATCAGCTGGATGGTATCACCATCGGATACAGTTCTGTCGGCATGTTCAGATATGGGATCTCCCATAAAGGAAAGTGAAAGATTCAGAGTTGGGTTCTCCAGAAGGGGAAGATCATTTTTTCCTATTATGACTTCCAGGTCGGGGAATTCTTCTCTGATTCCGGATACCCCGTCCATGTGGTCAAAATGGGCATGGGTGAGAAGAATGGTAGTAACCTTTGCGTCGTTTTTCTTTATCAGACTGAGAAGTTTTTCTTTTCTTCCGGAAGCATCTATAAGGATAGCTTCATTTGTTTCATCATTTATGATGGAATAGCAGTTGGTGCCTATTGGCCCGGATGCGACTCCTGTTATCTTATACATGGCGGCTCCTTTTCTTTTTTATAATTCCATAAAAATGATACCATGCTTTAACCATTCTGTCACTCACTTACATCTTGAAATAGAGGCTTTAACGTGGTTTAATATAATTGTTAGACTGTGCTTCTTAATGGGGGTAGATGCATTGGAATACTTAGAAAGAAGAATTCTTCAGATAGCCGTAATCCTTTTATGGATTTTATATTCCGTATTTACCATAGCTGGTATGGATGTTCAGTACGATACCTGCTCTGCTTTTTTGTCTTTCGCTTCGGCGATTCTTATTCTGATCTCTATTGAAACCTCAGGCAGATTTAAAGGAATGGCTATATTCTTCCTTATAGGAGTTTCCATATGGTTCGTTTCGGATCTTCTGTGGATTATCTGGAATCATTTTATTCAGGAAAGCATGGTACTGGAAGTTCTTACTGATTATCTTTACCTGATTCCGGATTATTTTTTTATGTTTGGTCTTATGATATATGCATATCATGAATTTTCCCGTTCTGATTATCAGAGGCTTTTTATAAATGCCTTCGTTCTTTCAGTTGCATCATTTCTGGTGGGAAAGAAGCTGGTGGTAGATACATCTGATCCGCAGATAATGGTTACATTTTCACTTATATCAAGTGTTATGTATCTGTTTGTTGCTTTTTTCTCCATGGTGCTGATCCTGCTTATTATATTAAAAACAGGCCTCAGGGGACATGACCGGGGCTTCTATATGATAGGGATAATGCTGACGATATATAACGCATGCGAGATAAGGTATTCCTACCTTCTGAATGTTGGAAAAGATCCGGAGAATAAATATATAGATATCATTTATATGATGGGGATCGGAAGCTATGCGCTGGTATTTTCAAATCCGAATATAGCAAAACTTGAAAAGGCTGATTTTAATAATGGAATAAAGCTGGATGGTCAGGTTTATAAGATAAATTCTGTCATACTTGTACTTGTTTCTTTCGTCCTGAGGTTCATCGGATTCTTCACGACACAGGATGTGTTCTTCTTTATCATAGCAACCATGGGTTATGTTATAATGTGTAAGAGTGTTTACACAAATGAGCTTTCTGAAAAGCTTATAGAAACCCAGAAAAGCGAAAATGAAAGACTGGAGCGGATGGTAGAGGAGAAGACCAGGGAGCTTAGAGAAATGAATGAACACCTGGAGCAGATATCCAATACGGATGTGCTCACAGGATTGTATAACCGTCGATATGGTCTGGGTTATTTTGAAAGACTGATAAAGGAAGCTGAGAATTATCCTATAGCTCTTTATTCTCTTGATCTGAATTATTTTAAACCTATAAATGATAATTTCGGACATGATATGGGTGACTATGTTCTCAGAGAAGTGGGAAGACGACTGGCTCGTTTGGGACAGGACAGATGTACAGCCATAAGAGTAGGTGGAGATGAGTTCCTTGTAATCTTCAGGAATGCATCCAATGAGGCGGCCATCAGAAATGTGGGACAGCTGATATGTAACAGAATGGATGAGCCTATAGAAGTCATGATAAAAACTGATGATGGTGGAAAGAAGGAGAATACATTCCAGATTTCTGCAAGTATAGGTGTGGCCAGATTTCCTCAGGATACGGAGTCAGTGGATGAGCTTTTCAAGCTGGCGGATGAAGCATTATATGCTATCAAGCATACTCATGATCTGAGTGCGTATCTGCTGTATCATGAGATGGAAGATTTTAAGAACAGGCTGGATGGAAATAATGAAGATGCATTTGAGAAAGATGCAACCAAGCCAGAGGAAGAAGATAAAGAAGTGAATGAGACATTGGCTGAGACAGATATAGCTGAGGCAAAAGATACATAGTAATAGATTACAGAATAAGAGAACAAGGAAGAGACTTAGGGAAAATGATACTGCTGGTTCAAAATAATGACGCATATGAGAATGACCTCCGGGCGATGATAAGCGCCTTTTTTCCGGTGGAAAAAATCAGGACGGCACTGCCGGCTGAGGTGGCTGAATATGAAAAAAAGTTTTTCGGGGAGTTCTCTTTTATATTTACAGCTCTCTACGATGAGGGAACCACCAGACTCAGGATTGAGGAAAAGGGATATGTTAAATATTCGGCATATACCTACGGTGATTATTCTGATAGAAAGAGATATAGAAACCGTCTTAAGAAAGCATCCTACAGACTTCTTTCGGAATATACCGGAAGAATACTTCCCTGGGGAAGTCTGACGGGAATGCGTCCTACGAAGATCGCCACAAAGGGTCTTAAAAAAGGCAGGACAAAAGAAGACGTTATAGATTATTATATAAGAACCTATGATACCAGCCAGGAGAAGGCTGTCCTTGCTACAGAGGTATCACTTACAGAAGAAAAAATTCTTAATTCAGTAGATCCTCAGACGGACTACTGTCTTTATGTGGGAATCCCCTTCTGTCCTACCAGATGTCTATATTGTTCATTTGCGGCTTACCCGCTTATGCAGTATGAGTCAAAGGTGGGAGATTACATTGACTGCTTAAAGAAGGAGCTTCCTTTTATTTCGTATCTGAACAGAAACAGAAGACTGGTGGCTATCTATATAGGAGGCGGTACACCAACCTCCCTTTCAGCCCATGACATAGGACAGATTATGCAGTGTATAAATGACAGTTTTGATCTGTCAGCCCTCAGGGAATACACCGTTGAGGCAGGCAGGCCTGACAGCATAACCAGAGACAAGCTGGAAGTTATAAAGAAGATGGGCTGCACCAGAATCAGTATTAATCCTCAGACCATGAATGAAAAAACTCTCAGAACCATAGGCCGCGCCCACACACCTGCAGACATTAAGTGGGCCATGAATGAGGCAAGAAAGGCCGGGTTCAAAAATATAAATATGGACATAATCGCCGGACTTCCGGATGAGAATCTTGAGGATATGAATTATACCATGGAAGAGCTGGAAAAGATGGCTCCTGAGTCCATTACCATTCATTCCCTGGCTATAAAGAGAGCGGCGGAATTAAAACAGGAATACGTTTTTTACCAGGGCAAGATAAATCATGATACAGATGCCATGGTGTCTCTTGCTGCAAAGAAAGCTGAAGAAATGGGAATGCTGCCATATTACCTGTACAGGCAGAAAAACATAGCAGGCAACCTTGAAAATACAGGCTTTGCAAAAAAAGGCTGTGAATGCATTTACAATGTTCTCATAATGGAGGAATGCATTGATACATTTGCGGCGGGAGCGGGTGCAGTAAGCAGACTGCTGAATATTGAAAATGGCATTACCACCCGGGTGGACAGGGTTGGAAATGTAAAGGGCGTAGATGAGTACATCGAGAGAATCGATGAGATGCTTGAAAGAAAGCAGGCCGGAGTAGACGGCGTGATCAAAACAAGAGAGTAAATTGTAAGAGAAGTATAAATAAATGAAATTAATCCAAAATGTAGGTTTATTATATTTTATTCAGATCATCATAGAAAGCTGGAATGAGATATTTCTTTTAATGATGGTAGCTTCCATGTTTATCAGCGTAAAGCATGATAAGGAAAGTAACTTCACAAGAAATGCCGCAATACCTTTTACCTATGAAATACTGGTGTTCTATATCATAGTTGTATTTTATAATCTGGCAGATGTAATCTCTGTAACCTATGACACCATCGGGGGAGAAGAGGGCTACGCCATATCAAGGATGGCCACATTCTTCTACTATCTTTGTGGAGCTGAATTTACTATATTCTTCCTTTATGTTGTAAAAAAACATATCACATCTAAATTTGGCATGAAAAGAATGGAAAATCTGATCATTTTCATGGAGATGCTCCAGGGGCTGTGTATTTTCCTTCTTATACTTACGCCATTCACAAATGTTATCTATTATTATGATGAAAATAATATATATCATCGTTCACCGGTGGGATACTGGATATGGTATGGAAGTACCTGTCTTGCATTTGCCGTTATTTTTATATGTCTGGTTTTGACCTGGAAAAAGATAGATAAGTTTATTCGAAGCATTTTCCTGACAGCCATTATAATTCAAAGTATAGCTTTTGTTATAAGTCTTTTTGTGGCGGGAACCAGTCTAAATAACATTTCCGTTACTATTATAGCCATGATCATTTTCCTGCAGTACGAAAGATACAGAAGTCTCTATGCTGTGGAACGTGTGCGGGAGATAGAAAATATGCGAATGACTATGATGCTGTCCCAGATCAGACCACATTTCCTTCAGAATACCCTGGCAGCCATTATTTATTATATAGATGTGGATCAGGAGAAGGCAAAGGAGGCTCTTACAGATTTCTCAAGATATCTGAGAATGAATCTCATGACCTATGATTATGATAAGGAGGCCATGGTGCCCCTTGAAAATGAAATGGAATATATAGAAAAATATGTTTCCCTGGAAAAACTCAGATTCGGCGACAAGGTTAAGGTTGAATTTAACATAAAGGATAAGGGCTATAATGTACCTGTTCTTTCCATAGAACCCCTTGTGGAAAATGCCATCAAGCACGGTATAAGAAATAATCCCGGATCAGAGGGCACTGTGAAAATATCCACATTCCTCACCGAGGATTATCATGTTATAGAGGTTCAGGATGACGGAGTAGGCTTCGATGTTGAAAAAATCAGTGAAATCGAAGAAGGACATATCGGTGTCAGAAATGTTATGGACCGTGTAAAGATTCAGGCTGAAGGAAGAGTGGATATAGAAAGTAAAATAGGGATGGGAACCGTTTGCACAGTCCTCATCCCCAGATAAATCATTTATTAAGTTTCTTACTGCATCAGAAGTTCTGTACTGACTCCCAGGATGCGGGCCAGCTTCATAAAGGTTATCACATCCGGGATCCTGTCGCCCTTTTCCCATCTGTGAATTGTCTGAGGAGTGACGTTCATCAGATCTGACAATTCCTTACGGGAGAGATGGATATTCTCTCTGTACCTGGTAATATTTGAACCTATTGTATTCTGTCCCATAAAATTATCGGAGAGATTCTTATCAGAAATACTGCAGATTGGTCTGCGAAGATTTGTAAATGCATCCTTAAGACTTGCTCTGTCTATAGGCTTCATAAGAAATGCGCTGGCATAAAGCTCATGAGCCTCCAGAGCATACTGTTCATGTCCTGTAGCAAATATTATATTAATATTAGGATGAATTCCGATAAGTCTTCTGGCAAGTGTAATGCCGTCTATATCAGGAAGTTCGATATCAAGAATTGCCACATCTATTATATTTTTGAAAGCAAAATCCAAGGCTTCCTTTCCGCTTGTAAAACCATGACAAATACTGTCCGGAAAGATGTTGGTCAATTCTCTTTTAATTCCCTCAACGATTATATTATAGTCATCAACTATTAATACTTCCATAAATGTAACCCCTTAGCTGACCAGCTTCTAATAGAATCGATTTCATTTTATCACAAGAATTAATATTTGTAAACTTTAACCATTCTGGTTAAAGCTTTTTTTTGTATAAAGGGCAAAAACGTCTATTTTAAAAGAAATATAATACAAAAACGGATCATTACAAAATATTCATTATGTAAACCGTAACCGATATGTCCATTGCCTTATTCTTATAGGGCAGATATAATATCATAGGCGTTCTTCATAGCTCAGTATTAGCAGGGGGAATGTCGAAGGTTACAAAACGTGTTATGAAAGGAGAATGTCGATGGTTACACGAAAAAGACAACTCAGCATGTCAACAACACTGAGAAGATCTCTATGCTATGTTCTTACAGCGGCAATGGCAATATCGGGTACTACCATGTTACCGCATAAAGCCGGAAAGGTTAATGCGGCTACAAAAGAGGATTTACCCATCATTCCAGGTGCAGTACTTAGCGATGGTATGATCTACTACGTAGACTCTGATACAGAGATCATCAGTACAAATGGTAGAAATGGTCTGGAGGTTGCAGCGGATGCAACTACTATCATTTTTATCGAGGATGGTGCAACTCTTACCGTAGAAGGTGGAGATGGAAGAACAGGAAATAACGGACAGACCGGTGGTGGAGCCGGAATTTATGTTCCTGAAGGATCAACTCTTATAGTTACAGGTGAAGGAAAACTGAATGTAACTGGAGGAGATGGCGGAACTGCTCAGAGTGGTTCAAATGGTTCGCCAGGAAATATTAATAATCAGGGTATGAGAGGTGGCCAGGGTGGCCGTGGTGGTTTTGGTGCCGGTGGTGCCGGAGCTGCAATAGGTACAAGAGGTGGCCAGGGTGCTGATCGTCCTGATGCTCAGGCTCAGGAGTCTCAGGGTAATAGTGAGGCAAATGGAACTAATGGTAATGACGGAATAGCTGGAGAAGCATCAAAGGCTGCCGGTGATGTATATATATTAGGAGAAATTACTCTCAATGCTTCTGCAGGTGAAGCAAAAGTCTCATCTGCTGTAGGTGGATCAAATGGCAATTCTGCGTCAAGAACTGTTTCTGGTAACCACTACTATGCAGGAGCCGGTGGCGGTGGTGGAGCCGGTGGTACAACTCTTGTGGCTGCTACCATAGGATCAGGTGCTCCCGGAGCAGGTTCCGGTGGTAATGGTGGTTCCGGTGGACGTGCCACATCAGATACAAGCGAAGAGACAAACTATAAAAATGGTACCGGTGGAAAAGGTGGTATCATGAATGGTGGAGACGGAAGTACAAATACAGATGGTATAATCGCTGGTGGCGGTTCTGCAGGTAAAGCCGGAGATATGGGCGAAGCAGGTGAGGCCGGTAAAGTATATATCGGTTCAAAGGTTACTATCGAAAGACTTCTGAACAACTATTCAGGTACAGATGACGAAAGCAAAAAGACCGGTTATGGAAACAGCTCTGAAAGCATAGAATATAAACTGGATGAGGAGACAGCATTTCTTAAGGAACAGGGTATTTCATATAGTACTGATATAAATTTATTTGATGATACGGAAGATGATGTTTCTGATGTATCCTTTGAAACAACTATAAATGGTAAGCCTGCTAAAAAGGTTCTCATTCCTGTAGAAAAGGGATTAAAGTTTAAAGGTTACTACGCAGATGATACAGATGAAAT
>CADBMW010000195.1 GCA_902795855.1 uncultured Lachnospiraceae bacterium | reverse complement strand
TCTGAGATCATATGGCAAAAAAAAGTTGTATTATAGGCACAGAACGAAACAAGAGAGACAGTAAAAAGGGAAAGGAGAGGTAAATGGGAATACTTGGAAGTTTCTTTGGGGGAACTTATAAGTGGGATATAGACAAAATACAAGATTTGATAAATAAGCTTAGTTCCCAAAAGAGCCAACTGGAAGCAGACTCAAAGAATATATCAAGCCTTAAAGGTGATGTTGAAACATCCTGGCAGAGTGTTGCAGGAACTAATTATTCTGGAAGTCTAAATGTAAATGAACAAGATATAACAAATATTATAAGCAGATTAGATGATACTATCTCAAAGCTTAGAAAGGTTAGAAGCATATATTCAAATGCTGAATCCGAGATAAGTGGAGAAGTTAGATCACTTAGTTCAAGAATTATAAGATAGGAGGATAAAAGATGGCATCAGAAACAATAATGTATGACCTGGACGTCCTCCGAGCAAAACAGACTCAGCTTAGGTCTATCGCAAGAGACTTATCAGAGATAAGAACTACCATGAGGCAGCTAAATAATATGGTAGATGATTACTGGGAAGGCGATGCAAGTACTACATTTAAGAATCAGAACTCCAAAACAATTAATAAAATCAAGGAGCTTAAGGAACACGTTGATACGGCCAAGAATAATCTTAACGAAGCAATTAGCAAGTATAGCGCTAATGAAGAAACCAATAAAGGTATCGTTCAAGATCTTTCTACAGAAGGAATCTTTTAAGGAGGAACAAATCAATGACAATAGATATAGATTTAGATGTACTCGATTCCGTATCGACTAAAACCAAATCACTGGCGACACAGGTTAGAAGCAGTGCTACAAAAGTTGATAATACTGCTGACGGAATACAGACAGCATGGAGAAGCACTTCATCTGGATCATATGTATATGAGGTTGAAGACACAGCGAGAAGACTCAGAAAAATAGCAGATGATTTGGATAATCTTTCAAGTGCAATTAGCAAATATTCTTCAAATATGAGAAGGATAGAAAAAGAAATAGCCTCAAAGGTAGGTGGAGGCGCCGGAGGCGGTGGCGGACGTTAATATTAATAAAATGATAGTGTCAGCTTATAGACACTTCAGATAAAAAACAACCATAATCAAGAAAATAATAAAAAAAGAGAAAAGGAGAACAAAATTATGGCAAAGATTTTAGTAACACCAGATCAGATGATTACTCTTGCAAATGGAGTAGAGGACAAGATTTCAGAATGGAATCAGGCAGTATCAAAGATTTATCAGCTTAAAGCTGACATGGATGCTATGTGGGATGGTACAGCAAATGATGCATTTAATGCTCGTTTCGAAGAGGATAGACCAAAATTTGATCAGCTCGCATCAATTATGGCTGAGTATGCAACTGCAATCAAGACAGCAGCACAGAACTACATGAATACAGAGTCAGAAGTTACATCTATAGTTCAGAGAGGATAGTATAGTCATCCAGAATTCGGGAAAAGAAAAATACAGTTTGTACGCTATAAAGAATAATAGAAAAGGAGATAGATAATTATGGCAGATTTAAGACTTTTAGTAACACCAGAAGAGGTAAATACAAAGGCAGGAGAAATAGATAATCAGAAATCTTTTATGGATACATATCTTCAGGATATGCAGTCAAAGGTTAATCAGCTTCAGGAGGTATGGGACAGCCCATCAGGACAGGAGTACTATACAAAGTATTCAACACTTGCAAAGCAGATTCAGGTTGCACTGGATGAACTTACACAGCATGTACAGAATCTTAGAGATGCAGCTTCTGCTTATGAAGAGGCTGAGAATCAGCAGAAGTCACTTGTTGAAGGTCTTTCTACTGAAGGAGTTTTTTAATAAAGTAAAAGGATCACTAAATGAGAGAGTTATTAGTGATAGTATAAAAGATATGATGAATGTGTCAAAGCTCAAAGGCTGGGAAAGCTTTTGAACTTATGACACACTTGTCATATGTAAAGGA
The DNA here is from genome assembly GCA_902795855.1 of uncultured Lachnospiraceae bacterium. Taxonomy (GTDB): domain Bacteria; phylum Bacillota; class Clostridia; order Lachnospirales; family Lachnospiraceae; genus Eubacterium_Q. The sequence continues at coordinate 6,678 of CADBMW010000195.1, read as the reverse complement.
ATGATATCTTATGGACGATTTATTATTTGATGTAGATTTATATGAAGTGCAGATAGAACAACTTAATAATGAATACAAATGTTTGCAGGATATTTATGCCAGGTTTCTCTCTGAGGTGATATCAAAATCAGACAAGATTGATGATTTTAAGATAAAAGCGAATGAAATAAGGGAAGACCTCCAAAAAATAGAAGAACAGATATTTAGTTTGAAGAAAAAAGCAGAGAGTATAAAGGAACTCTACCTGAGTGTGGAAGAGATTAATCTTCAATTAGTTGAAGATTTACCATCTGCGGCAGATGTCCTGGATGGAAGAGAAGTGGGTGCAATTGGACCTGTTATCAATAGTAGATACAGAGTAATATATGATGACTCTGCGTATGTAGTAAATGGAAATTATGACTTTGAAGATTGGCTGGTAGATTGGTTGAATACCAGTGGAAATAGATTGTAAAAATGAAAATATGGATTAACACTATGAAGGAGTGACTATGAGCGAATTTGTACTAAGATCAGGTGAGATGAAAGTGGATATGCTTTCTCTTTATGGGACAAAAACAGCATTATATGGCGTAAGAGCGGAACTTGCTGTTCAGATTCTTAGGCTTAGAATGTCTGGTAGTTCAACAGCGGTTTATGCCCTAAGAAATAAACTTTCCAGATGTAGTAAAAAAATTGGTAATGAGATAACCAATATTAATTCTATAGTTAATTCAGGCAATACCATATGCTCGAAAGCAAAAGCAGCTGAAACGGCGGCAAAGCTTGAAATGTCTGGAATGTTGGATATAATAAAAATAACATGGCCATTTGTTGGTGCCACTGCTGCTGGAGGGCAAAAAAATAATAATTTAGGCAAGAGTTTTTTGTGGACTCTTTACAAATCAACAACGATAGGAACTATTACGGCTCCTTTTCTTTCAAATGTAGTTGGTCTAGATACGGAACCAAAGAATATATTTAAAAATGTAACGAAGAGTGGAGCTGCTGCTTTTAAGACAGTCGCAGGGTTTGTTGATAAAGGATGGAAAGAAGGCGCAAAGGACTTTTTAGGGCTTACAAAATACTGTGCAAAGGGTATCGAACCAGGAAAAACGTTTAGTGGATATTTGAAGGATTCACTTGCAAAGGAAATTAACGCATATAAACCACAAAACTCAGGAATAATTAAGAATGCAGGAACAATAGCAAAATGGGCTGGTGTTATAGCGGAAGTAGGAAGTGAAGGAATTGAGAATTATGATGAATATAAAGAAGGTAAGATATCTGGTGGTAGAGCAGTAGCGGAAACTGTAATTGAAAGTGGAGTTGATATTGGAATGGGAATAGCAGCTTCAGCGGTGACAGGAGCAGCTCTTGCGGCCGCTGGCATTGCTGCCCCTGCAGTAGCTGTTGCGGCAATATCTGGAGTTGCGGTTTGGGGAGCAAATAAGCTGGTAGAGCATTTTACTGGAAAAGATATTGGAGAACATATATCTGACTTTTACTGTGATCATGCAGAAAAAGCTGTAAAGACAATTAAGAGAGTTGGAAGTACTGTAGTAAATTGGGCTAAAAGTATATGGCCATTTAAATAGAAAGGAGAATAATAATTATGACATCAGTTAGGGAGTTGTTGCCTATAGGAAGTATCGTAATACCTAAGGGGTCAGAAAGAAAAATTATGATAGCTGGAATAAAGCATACAACAAAAGATAATCCGGATAAGGAGTATGACTATATGGGTTACTTGTATCCAGAGGGACACATCGGGGATGAAGCTCAATTTGTATTTGATGATAGTGATATCGAGAGAATACTTTTTAGAGGTTTTGAAGATATTGAGAGGCAGGAGTTTATTTCTAGATTAGAACAATATTATAATAAGCAAGATCAATAATATAGGGGATAACAAATGTCAAAAAGATCAGTTATCATTATTATTTGTGTAGCCATAGTATTAATTGCATTGGTGGCAAGTATAGCTAAATCATTTTATGTTAAATATTATGGGGAAACCGTTGAAATTCAAATTACGGACATAAGTATGGATGAAGGATCACAAATAGTATATGGAAAGATTATTTCTAACGTAGAGGAAAAAGATACCATTATAAGTTATAGAACACCAACCCCAACTGGACATTCGGTAGGGGATATAGTTCTTGGCAAATACTATGATGGGGATTTTATTCCTGAGGAGTAATAATATAATGAACGAGGTGTACAATAATGATTGATGAATTATTGCCTATTGGTAGTGTGGTTGGAATAAAGGAATCTGATAAAAAACTAATGATATTTGGTATAAAACAAAAAAATGAAGACACAGGTGAAACCTATGATTATGTTGGAGTTTTATATCCGGAAGGTAATTTAGGTGTGGAGTATCAATTCCTGTTTAATTCAGATGTTATTTCAGATGTTTTCTTTTTGGGATATGAAAGCGAAGAACGAGACTATTTTATTAATAATCTTAAAAAGTTTTATGAACCTGAAAATGCAATAAATGATCTTCCTGATGCACCACTAGAAGAAGAAGTAAATGCAAATCTCGATGAAGAAGATGGAGATATATTTTAAAGCCTCAAAACCCTATACCTCTTCGAAAACTGCGTAGTGGTGTAGGGTTTTTTGATTATTTTATTGAAATGTCTATTTGATATACAGAGGTAATAATTGGAGGAATGTAAATAATGTACGAGGATTATGATTACGCAGAAGCAGAAACTACACTATTGAATCAGAGTCAACCACAGCTATATCAAGGTGAACAATCATTTCAAATACAGAAATCATACCCTAATCAGCAAATGTATACTAATCAGCAAATGTATACTAATCAACAACCTTATACCACACAGAATAATGGTGGAGCAAATGGAAGTTGGATAAACGGAAAGTGGGTTCCAAATAACGTTGGAGAAAATCCTGGGAGTTATAACACATGGAATCAAAGCGCTGTACCTGTTGACGCCGGATATGCTGTTCAAACTTATAGAGCATTTATTTCAAAAAAAAGTAATGCAGCCACTATGTGGCTGATAATAGGAATACTTCAGATAGTTGTGGGAGTTTTCACTTTATATATAGTTTATGGCCTATTTCCTATAGGAATAGGCATATGGAACATAGTTGCAAGTAATAGCGAGAGAAAAGCAGTAAAACACTTCAGAACAACATCCTCAGGAATTACATCATATGTTGAATCGCAAGGGTCATATGTTGTGGAGCTTTTGGTTAATATATTTTTGGGAACATGGATTGGAATTATAGCATCAATATATGACATGTCAGCTTCAAACTATGGAAAGAAAAATCGAGCTGCTATGTATGAAGTAGAGAGAAATGGTTGGATTTAGAAGGATGTAGATGAAAAATATTATTGGAGGATGCATAGATATGGATGAGAGAAATACGTATAAAAGAAACTTATATATTATAATATCAATTGCATCAGTGCTTGCGATAGCTGGAGTGGTAGTAATCATACTTCTATTATCAAATAATAGCAAGAAGGAAAAGTACTATGAAACAACGAAGAGGGCTGAAACATATATAAGTAGTATGCGTTATGAAGATGCAATTGCTGAGTACGAAAAGGCGTTGGAACTGAACGATGAGGATCCAGTTGTATATGAGAATCTTGCTGTACTCTATGAACAGACGGGTAATTCTGAGAAGGCAAAACAGATAGCTAAAACAGGATATATAAAGACGAAGAAGGCAGTTCTTTCTGAGATTGTATCTAATATTACGGCATATGGAACATCAGGATATGAGATATCTTCTAATATGAGACTGGTGGTAAGAAATATTGAAAATTTACAGGCAAAGGCTGAAGGACATGTTATTAAGTTTAACCTAATGGTTTCTAATCAGGTAGTTGGAAATGTCTATCAAGATTATGTTACTTCATATGGTGAGGGAACATATTCTACAGATAATGAGCATGCAATAGTTGACTTTGACGATGTGAAACTGTTTTATCCATTATCTTTGACATCCTTAGATGTTATAAGAGCATATACCGGAAGTCCTGAAGGTGTTTCGTATAAGAATCTTTCCTCTATTTTTGAAGGGATAGATACTTCAGAAGGTGTGACTTATGAAGATGCATGTGAAGCATTTGAGGAAACCGTTGATATAGAGCAAGATTCAACAAGAGGTATATATTATTTACATACAATTTATCTGGGAATGGATATAATGATTGAGAGTGATTCGGAAGGTAATATTATTAAAAATGAGCCTTGGAATCTATTTGTCAGTTTAACTCCGAAAGAAGATACAACTGAATCTGGACAGGAGGAAGCTGCTGAAGAAGAAAACTCAGCTGTTATGGGAAGTGTATCTGGAAGGATAAAAGACGCTTCTTCAGGAAGTGGAGTTGGAGATGCAAAACTTACTGTAAGAAAAGGAAGTGACATGAAAGTAGGTGCAAGTGTCGCTGAGTATGAAACAGATAGTTCAGGAAATTACTTATTGGCGCTTGAAGAGGGAAATTATTGTATCCAGGTAACTAAATCAGGGTTTATTGATGCTTTTGAAAATGTGACAGTTATGAGAAATGTCGATAGAACCGGTGTCGACATAGTAATCAGTACTACACTTAACGGTGAAGTAAGAGTAGTTCTTGAATGGGAGTCGGCTCCTTCAGATTTGGATATGTATCTAACAGGAAGTACTGATTCGGGTTCTAGTGTAAATGTCAACTACAGAAATATGAAGAATAACGATAGTAGTGGCAATTGTATAGCTGAACTTGATGTGGATGATCAGAATGGTAATGGTCCGGAAACTATTACTATTCATGATTCAAATGGTAAATACAATATAAGCGTTGAAGATTTTACAGGATCAGGAACTATGGCTAGTACTAATGTACGAGTAACTGTGTATCTTCCAGATAATACTTCTCAAACTATTACAATTAATCATAATTTAGGCAGCACTAATAAATGGAATGTATGTACTATAGATCATGGAAAGGTTTCGGTTATAAACAATTGATTCTTCTGGTTAGAATGAACTAGTATTTAAAAAAGTATTTTTCTATCCTGGAACATATTGCATTTTAAGTCAATAATCATGCGTTTTATCAATATTTCTTCAATTACTATTTATATTTGTTACCTTGTGTATATGAGGTTTATTATGAATAGGAGGAAACAAATGAGCGAATTCAAGATAAATGTAGCAGGTATAGATTCAGAAATGAGATCGTTACAAACAGTTAAATCTGATTTGCTTGTTGTTAAGTCGGATTTAGCAGTTCAGATTATGAGACTTAGACTTGCAGGGGATTCCTCAGCAGCCGGAGCTATCAGATCTAAACTGGGTGTATGTAGCAAAAGAATTGGAAATGAAATAACAAATATCAATAATACTATCAATACAGGCCATACAATTTGTTCAAAGGTAAAGAATGCTGAAATTATGGCGAATAAAGAAATGGGTGGATTGTCAGATATTGCTAAGATTACCTGGCCGTTTATTGGTGGAAGACCAACCAACGGGTCTGTTGATTTTGGTAGAATAGCTGCAGATACATTGATATTTAATTTATTTACTGCAATTGGTGGACCGCTACTGGGTTGTGTGGTTGTAGGGATAAGTCATATTAAGCCTGAATTTGATCAGAATGGTAACAGAAGATATTCTGAAAAAACAATTAAATCTGATGTTTATAATACAGATGGAACTGGAATGTATGGAAGTGATCAGGGGGCTATGGTGGACAAACTCAATAATAAAGGGACTCCAAATGCAAAGAAAATATATAATGATTTAAAGCAGTATTATCCAAATATAACATATAAAGAGGCCGTGAAATACATGGATACATTAAACCATCATGGATGTACATTTGCAGCGATGGCTAACACAATATTAAGCGAGTACAGTGGACGTGATGAAGAATTTGAAAAGAAATTTGGTTTTCCATTAAAAGATAAAAATGGTAATTATAATTATGATAGAATGATACTGGATATCTATGATACCACCTATAAGAATGGAAAGCATAATTATAAAGATAAATATGGTAATACTCCGTCTGTTCATAGAAGTACAAAGGAAATATTGGAGATAGAGAAAGAATATTTGACTGAAAAAGGTGTAAAAATGGGCAAGGCTAGAACTGATGCCAAAATAACAGTGGATAACTTTGAGGAGTATTCTAAAAAGGGACAGGTTGTCCTTGATATACACGATGTTGTAATATATAAAGATGATCATCGTCAGAGATGTGGTGGACACGCCGTTGTTGTTACCGGAGTTACAGAAGATGGATTGTTTGTAGTATCCAGCTGGGGAGAAAAGTATTATTTGGATCCTAAAGAGTTAGATGGAAATGATAAATTCTTGTATATCGAAAATGGATGGAAGTAAAAGAGGGGGAGTGTTATGAATGATATTAATAATATGTCTATAGGAGAATTCCTGAGTAATAATGATGACGAAAAATATATTGCCAAAGATATTGTAGATGATGAATACATAATGTTACATCAATTGTATAAAACAGCTTTCAGTGATTATTTACTTAGTAATTCGAGTTTAAAAGAGTATAAAAGCTTGTTAAAAAATGAAGGGCTGTTGCCGGTGCCTGAAGATGAGAAAAAGTATTATCAAAAAAACGATTGTTTGGGGCTTCAGTACATATATCTTAGAAGTGATATGCATGTTGAACGATTG